>NZ_JBMNDS010000067.1:0-56820 GCF_052543295.1 Streptomyces sp. SAS_270 | reverse complement strand
AGTCCCAAGTACGTCCAGTACGAGGGCCTTCGTCCGGCACGCCGAGGGCACGCACCGAACACCGCGGGCACCGCACAGGACTTTCAAAACACCCCCTAGGACCGGGGGCGGACCCGGCACCGGTGAAGCGGATGCGTCCGGACGTGTGACGGGCTGTTGGGCGGGCCGGAGGGCAGGGAAGCCATGGGCGCATGATGCGCGCGATCAAGGTCCGGCACCTTCTCGTTCCCCTCGTGACCGTCCTGGCGCTCGCTCCGCCGGCCTCGCGCGCCGACACCTGGCCGCCCGGACTGCCTCCGGTGCCCGCGCAGCACTGGACCGGCACCTGGGAGGCCGCGCCCTCCGGCACCGTCCCGGCGCTGCCCGGCGCCTCCATCCGCAACGTCGTGCACACCAGCCTCGGCGGGACCGCCGTGCGCGTCCGGATCTCCAACCGGCTCGGCACCGGGCCGCTCCGGGTCGGCTCGGTGACCGTCGCCCTCCAGCGGACCGGTGCGCCCCGCAGCCCCGACGCCGTCCCGGGGTCGATGCGCACCGCCACGTTCGGCGGTGCCAGGGCCGTGCGGATCCCGGCCGGGAGGGACCTGGTCACCGATCCCGTACTGCTGCGGGTGCCCGCCGGGGCCAACCTGCTGGTCACGGTGCACACGCCCGGGGACTCGGGTCCGGCCACCTACCACCGGTCCGCTCTCCAGGCCAACTTCCTTGCCCGGGGCGCCGATCGGGCCGCCGACGAGAGGGGCGGCGCGTACACCGGCACGGTCGGCAACTGGTACTACGTGACCGGTGTCGATGTGCTCGGCGCGTCCGCGGCGGGGAGCGTCGTCGCGCTCGGGGACTCCATCACCGACGGTTCCGGCTCGACTTTCAGCGCCAACCACCGCTGGCCCGACCGGCTCGCCGAACGCCTCCGCCGCCTTCCGTCGCACCGCCGGCTCGGCGTCCTCAACGCGGGCGTCGCCGGCAACCGCGTCCTGCGCGAAGGAAGGGGCCCCAGCGCCCTGACCCGCCTCGACGCGGACGTACTGTCCCGCACCGGGGTACGGGCGATGATCGTGCTGGAGGGCATCAACGACATCAAGGGCACCCCGAGCGTGACGGACCCCCGCGCGCTGGAGGACGCGTACCGCCGGATCGTGGCGCGCGCCCATGCCCGGGGGATCCGGGTCATCGGCGCCACGATCACCCCTTACGGCGGCCATCCCGCCTGGACGCCGGACCGCGAGGCCGTCCGCCGGGCGGTCAACGCCTTCATCCGCACCGGTGGGCTCTTCGACGCGGTCGCCGACTTCGACGCCGCCGTCCGCGATCCGGACCGGCCCGGGCGGATTCTGCCCGCGTACGACCCTGGGGACCATCTCCACTTCGACGACGCGGGCATGCGGGCCCTGGCCGACACGGTCGATCTCACCGATCTCACCGACCTCACGCCGTAGCTGTCGCGGATCGTTCAGGGCTCAGCCCCAGATCACCGCACCCAGCCACGCCCCCATGATCAGCAGACAGGCGAACAACTCGGTGAGCACGCTGGACCCGCCCGAGCGCATCACCGTCCGTACCGCCGTCACCGCCTGCGGGTGGCCGCCGAGCCGCAGCCGCTCGTAGAGGTAGATCCCGGCCAGGAAGCCGGGTATCGCGCCGAACACCGGCAGCACGAAGAAACCGAGCACGGCTCCGGTCCCGGCGTACACCGCCATTCGGGGGGTTGCGCCGCTCGTGCGCAGCCGCCGGGGAGGCAGGCCCCAGCGGACCGCCTGGGACAGCAGCAGGACCAGGGTCGAGCCCACCAGGACCGCCCAGGAGAGCGCCTGGGGGTCGTCCAGTGCCCACCACAGGACCGCGGCCCACACGAGCCACGACCCCGGCAGACCGGGCACCAGTACTCCGGCCAGGCCGAGCAGTATCACCACACCGACCAGCAGGAGTTCCCACACTCCCATCTGCCCAGCCTGCCCGAACACGGGCGAACCCGCAGGTCGCGAGGGTTCGGCGCCCGTCGGGTCAGCCGAGCCGCTCGCGCGCCACCCAGCCGCGTTCGTACGCGTGCCAGCCCAGCTGCAGCCGGGTCGTGACGCCCGTCAGCTCCATCAGGTGCTTCACCCGGCGCTGTACGGTCCGCAGGCCCAGGTCGAGCTGTTTGGCGACACTCGCGTCGGTCAGGCCGGCGAGCAACAGCGAGAGGATCTCCAGGTCGGTGCCGTCCGGGCCGTCCGGCTCCTGCTCGGCCACGCCCCGGCTGCCGAGCCGCAGGGGCAGCGCGTCCCGCCACACCGACTCGAACAGGCCCGACAGCAGCTCAAGCAGTCCGCTCGCATGGACGACAAGGGCGGCGGGCTCCGAGGTGTGCGAGGTGAGCGGAACCATGGCGAGAGCCCGGTCGGCGATCACCAGCTTGGTCGGGACCTGGTCCACCACCCGTACCTGCTCGTCGCGGCCCAGCGCCGCGGACAACTCGGTGATCCCGGTGGGCAGGTGCAGGACCGTCCGCTCGACGACCACGCGGTAGCGGACCCCGCGGCCGGCGGCCTGCTCCTCCGCGTCGTTGTCCATTCCGGAGACGACGACCGGGTTGCCGGTGACCAGGGCGCACACCTCCTCACTGGCGCCGAGCTGCAACTGCAGGAACCGCTGCGAGACGGCCGCCGCGCCGATCACCACCTCGACCAGGTCGTGCACGGCGGGTTCGGCGGCCTGCGCGCGGTACTCCTCGGCCAGCAGCGCGGCCGCCAGTTCCGCCTTCTCCAGCTCGTGCCGCTGCTGGGTGAGCAGCGCACCGAGGGCGACCCCGGGGGGCGCTGCGACCCAGCGTCCGGGCCGGGCCGACGACTGGGCCGCGAGGCCGTGCCGCTCCAGGCGGCGCAGGGCGCGTTCGGTGTCGTACTCGGCGAGGGTGAGCCGTCGCGCGAGATCGGGCACGTCGGCGGCGCCCACGGACACCAGTGCCCGGTACGCCGACTCGTGCGTCTCGTCCAGCCCTATCGCTCCCAGCATGCGGCGACGCCCCTCCCAAGGATCCGTTCAGGCCGGTCGGTGGCTGCCGTGGCGGAAAACAGCCACGGCGCAAACCCGCCTGCGGACATCATCGCCGCACCCCCCGCCCCTCTGACAAGCTCACGTAACCGAGGCACCGACCACCGCCCGTTATGTCCGCCGGGCGGGTTCGGCCTGCGCGGATGCGGGGCGCACCGACCCACGTGGGCACGGGCGGAGCGGTCGGGCGAAGCGGCGACGACGGCCCGTCCGCGACCATGAGTCACAGCGCAGACTCAGGGAAGCAGGTCACACTCGGGCCGAACCGACCGACGCCGACGGCGATTCGGTCACTCGGACCGTGATCCCGGCCTGTGCTGTGCGCCAGGCCCGGGTCACCCCCGGCGCCGCCGGGCGGTTCTCCCGTGGGGGGTGGAACCGCCCGGCGGTTTTCATATCGACGTTCGAATCGTCATCCGACACGCCGTTCGACGATCAGTCCCCTGGCCGGTTTTTCCGGATGCCCCGTTTTCATCCGGCTCCCGCGGTGGACAATTAGGGGCATGAGCCAGCAGGGGGAGAGGCCCACCGGTCATCAGGACGACTGGTGGGGGCAGTTGTACGACGACTCCACCGAGGACACGGGGCCGGCGGCCGCCGCGGATTCCCTCGACGACCGCTTCGCCTCGGCACTCGGGACGGTGGACCCGCAGTCGGATCCGGAACCGGAGCCGGTACCCGCGCCGCGGTCCGGGGCAGCGGACGGGCCGAGGGCGCCGGACCGGCCAGGGGTGCGGGATCGTCCAGGGACGCAGGACCGTCCAGGGACGCAGGACCGTCCAGGGATGCGCGACCGCGACCTGCCGCCCCCGCCGGAGCAGCCGCCCGCCGTACCGGAGCAGGGCGGTCCGCCCCGGCAGCGGCCCGACGCGGGGCCACGCAACGGAGCTGCCGGGTCGCCTCCCGCGTCGCCGGGGAACAGCGGCCTGGTGCGGCAGCCCGCCCCCTGGGAGGCGCCGCCCGTCGCTGCGCCGGGTCCCGCCACCTTCCCGCCCGGGCCGACCCCACCGGGATTCCGCGCGGCCGAGCCCGCCGACCGTGCCTTCACGGAGCCGCCGCCGCAGCCGCCGCACCCGCCCACGAGCCCCGTGAGCCCGGCTTGGACGGCGTTCGCCGAAGGCGACAGCGCGCTCCTCGCCGACGGTTCGCAGCCTGGCCAGGACGAGGTCAGGGACGCCCCAGCCGTGCCCCGGCGGCCGCCCGTCGTCGACTACGTGGGCTCCGGGCCGCCCACCTACGACGCCGAGCCCACCGCACTGCCGTCCGCCGATCCGGACGAGCTGGACGACCTCGTCGCCGACACGGTGCTCGACGGGGCGCGCTACGGCACCAGCACGCTGCGGGCCGCCTCCGTCCGCGGTGACTCCGCGCGGTACCGGGGCGAACCCCGCCGGGACTCGATGCTCACCGCCCGCTTCGGCAGCGGCGAGCAGGCGCTCGTGCTCGTCGCGATGGCGACCGGGGCCCGTGCCACACCCGGCGCGCACCGGGCGGCCGCCGAGGCGTGCCAGTGGATCGGGCGGGCCGTCGGGCGCAGCCATGCCCGGCTGGCCGAGGACCTCCGGGCCGCCCGGCGGGGCGATCTGAAGTCGGGGCTGCACCGGTTGACCGACCGCAGCCTCGGCAAGCTGCGGGCGAGCGCGGCGGAGCAGGGCATCGAACCCGAGGAGTACACCGCGAGCCTGCGCTGTCTGCTGCTACCGGCCGATCCGGAGTGCCGTACGCGCGTCTTCTTCGGTATCGGTACGGGCGGCCTGTTCCGGTTGCGGGACGGCGAGTGGCAGGACATCGAGCCGCGGGTCGCCGAGGCGACGGGCGAGGCCGTCGTCGGCTTCGGATCGCTGCCGCACGAGACCCCCGACGGCGACCGGCTCACCATGGACCTCGGCATCACCACACCCCCGAGCCCGTACGAACCGGCCCCCGAACCGCCGCGCGCGCCCTTCCGATTCCGCGCCTCCGTCGCCCGCCCGGGGGACACGCTCCTGCTCTGCACGGGCGGCCTCGCCGAGCCGCTGCGCGGGGCACCGGAGCTGGCAGAGCATCTGACGGAGCGGTGGTCGGCAGGGCAGCCGCCCGGCCTTGCCGCGTTCCTGGCCGACACCCAGGTGCGGGTCAAGGGATACGCCGACGACCGGACGGCCGCGGCCGTTTGGGAGGCGTAACCGCGGCCCCTGTGAATTCATGGGAGGTGCAGGTGTCCCTTCGTGCCCCGAAGGACGGGGTGAGGAGGGATGCCGGACCACCCGGACGAGACACAAGGGGCGCGTGACTCATGGCCAAGCAGAACGTCGCCGAACAGTTTGTCGACATCCTCGCCCGGGCGGGCGTCAAGCGGATGTACGGCGTGGTCGGCGACAGTCTCAACCCGGTGGTGGACGCGATCCGGCGCAACTCCGCGATCGACTGGATCCATGTCCGGCACGAGGAGACCGCCGCCTTCGCGGCCGGTGCGGAGGCCCAGATCACCGGGAAACTGACCGCCTGCGCCGGTTCCTGCGGCCCCGGCAACCTGCACCTCATCAACGGCCTGTACGACGCCCACCGCTCCATGGCCCCGGTCCTCGCCCTCGCCTCGCACATCCCCTCCAGCGAGATCGGCCTCGGCTATTTCCAGGAGACCCATCCCGAACAGCTCTTCCGCGAGTGCAGCCACTACAGCGAGATGATCTCCAACCCGAAGCAGATGCCACGCCTGCTGCAGACGGCGATCCAGCACGCGGTCGGGCAGAGCGGGGTGAGCGTCGTGACGCTGCCCGGCGACATCGCGGACCAACCGGCCCCCGACAAGGCCGCCGAGACCGCCCTCGTCACCTCCCGGCCCACCGTCCGCCCCGGCGACACCGAGATCGACAAGCTCGTCGCGCTGATCGACGACGCCGACAAGGTGACACTGTTCTGCGGCAGCGGCACGGCGGGCGCACACGCCGAGGTCATGGCGTTCGCCGAGAAGATCAAGTCCCCGGTGGGACACGCGCTGCGCGGCAAGGAGTGGATCCAGTACGACAACCCGTACGACGTCGGCATGAGCGGCCTGCTCGGTTACGGCGCCGCGTACGAGGCCACGCACGAGTGCGACCTCCTCATCCTGCTCGGCACCGACTTCCCGTACAACGCCTTCCTGCCCGACGACGTGAAGATCGCCCAGATCGATGTGCGGCCCGAACGCCTCGGCCGCCGCTCCAGGTTGGACCTCGCGGTGTGGGGCGATGCGAAGGAGACGCTGCGCTGCCTCACTCCGCGGGTGCGGACCAAGGAGAACCGCCGCTTCCTCGACAAGATGCTGAAGAAGCACGCCGACGCGCTGGAGGGCGTGGTGAAGGCGTACACGAGGAAGGTCGAGAAGCACGTCCCGATCCACCCCGAGTACGTGGCGGCGGTGGTGGACGAACTCGCCGACGAGGACGCGGTGTTCACGGTCGACACCGGTATGTGCAACGTCTGGGCGGCGCGCTACCTCTCGCCCAACGGGCGCCGCCGCATCATCGGTTCGTTCTCGCACGGCTCGATGGCGAACGCCCTGCCGATGGCCATCGGTGCCCAGTTCACCGACCGCGGCCGTCAGGTCGTCTCGCTCTCCGGCGACGGTGGATTCTCCATGCTGATGGGCGACTTCCTCACCCTCGTCCAGTACGACCTGCCGGTGAAGATCGTCCTCTTCAACAACTCCTCCCTCGGCATGGTGGAGTTGGAGATGCTGGTGGCCGGGCTCCCCTCGTACGGCACCACGAACAAGAACCCCGACTTCGCCGCCGTCGCCCGCGCCTGCGGCGCCTACGGCGTACGCGTGGAGAAGCCCAAGCAGCTCGCGGGCGCGCTGAAGGACGCCTTCAAGCACAAGGGCCCTGCGCTCGTGGACATCGTCACCGACCCGAACGCCCTCTCCATCCCGCCGAAGATCAGCGCCGAGATGGTGACGGGCTTCGCCCTGTCCGCGTCCAGGATCGTCCTGGACGGCGGAGTCGGACGGATGGTGCAGATGGCCCGCTCCAACCTGCGCAACGTGCCGCGTCCCTAGGGGGTGTTTTGGAAGTCCTGTGCGGTGCCCGCGGTGTTCGGTGCGTGCCGGGCGCCGTGGGTGCTGTGCGGGACTTTCCAAACACCCCCTGGCCATGGACGGTCGGTGGGCGGGCCTCAGGTGACCACGGGGGTCCAGTGCCGGCCCGCATACCAGTACCGGGGCAGGCCCTTGATGCCGCTGGTGCGGAACGGGCGGCCGTCGTCGTCGATCCGGACCGTGCCGGTGCGGCCCTCGGAGGACCATTCGAGCTCCAGGTACCAGCGGCAGTCGCAGTCCTCGGTGAGCGCCTTGACCACCAGCATCTCCGGATCCTTCGCCGACACCCGGTAGGGCATGCGCATCGCAGGGACCGGCTTGCCGTAGCCGTCGCTGCCCGCGACCGGATGAACGGTGGGGCGGTGTGCGTCCAGGTCGATCGAGAAGGCGCGCGGGGTCATGTCCCCGCCGCAGCCCTGGGCCATCGAGTAGGCCGTGCCCTGCAGAGGGGTGTCCCGTCCGACCACGCGGACCCGGAGCGCCTTCAGGACCACGGCCGTGGAGTTGCGCCCCTGCACCGCGATCTGCACGAGGGTCTCGCGCCCGTGCACGGCATCCTGCGTGGCCGCCCACGCCGCGGCGTCCTGCTCGGCCGGGGGAGGCGGCACCTGCCGCGGCTGCTTGCGGATGACGTAGTCGTGGTCGCAGTCGATCTCCCAGGCCTGGGAGTCGGCGGTCCAGGTGAGGGGCGCGGGGGCCGTCGGGGAGGCGGAAGTGGTGGGGTGCGCGGGGGTCGAGCGGTGGGGAGTCGGGGCCTTCGGTGAGGAGGGGGCGTCGGTGGAGAAGGCCGGGAGGGCGGCGAGTACGGCGAGGAGCGCGGAGGCGCCGGCGACGGTGAGCGCCAGGCGTCCGCGGTACCAGGGGCGGGGGTGGGAGCGGGAGTTGGCGTGGGGGCGGGTGCTCGGTGCGGGCTCGCGCTCCAGGGACTCGCGGGCCTCGGGGGTCTCAGGAGCCTCGGGGGCCTCGCGGACCGACAGGATCGCCGAGGGGTCCGGGGCCGTCGAGGTTTCCGGGACCTTCGGGATCTCCGAGGTCGCAGGGGCCTCAGGAATCTCCGGAGGATCCGTGGCGGGCAGTGGCGTACCGGGCGTCGCGGCAGCGGTCCGGTCGGCCGGCGTCTCTCCCTGGCGTGGCCGTTGCCGTGCCGCCACGGCCGGGATCCAGCGGCGGTGCAGTTCGAGTCGCTCGTCCGACGAGGCCCCGCACAGCGCGGCGAACCGCTCCAGAGGCGCGAACTCGAGCGGGACCGCCTCGCCCGCGCAGTAGCGGTGCAGCGTGGAGGTGTTCATGTTCAGCCGTCGGGCGAGGGACCCGTAGCTGCGGTCCGTGCGCGCCTTCAGCTGCCTCAGCAGCGCCGCGAGCTCCTCGACTTCGTCGTCCCCGGTCGGCACCGTTCCCCCGTACTCGTGTCCTCGTGTGCGCCCGCCTGGTCGGGGCGGCCGTGCGGGTCCCGGGAAGGCATCCCAGGCACTCCATGTATCTGCACGTCAAACGGGGTGGGATGGTTCCACGGTGGTGAATCGGATGCCGGTGCTTGCGCCCGCTTCCCGGGACGGCTGATGCTCTTGGTGTCGCACCGACCCACGCCGTACCGATCACGGCCTTACCCATTGCCGCCGGACCGACCATCCGGGCCACGGTGAACAGGCCTCACGGTGTCGCGGCGACATTCCGCACCGAGCATTCATTCACTCACTCACCCACGGGGACCACGCACTCATGAACAGCAACAACACCGCCCGCAAGTCCGTCCGCCGCGCTGCCCTGGCCGCCGGTCTCGCCGCGGTCGTCGCCCTCCCGCTGGCGCTCACCTCTTCGGCGCAGGCGTCCCCGGGCGCCACCGCGTTCCGGACGGTCAGCGGGAAGCCGTCCGACTCGGTGACCCGGATCGCCGACTTCTACGGCGCCTACATGGACGCCCAGAGCGACCCCGACCACGGGGGCAAGCTGGTGGACGCGCTCCGCAAGTACTACGTGAGCGCCTCCTGCCTCAGGGAGATCAAGGCCTGGGAGACCAAGAACCACGCGGACGGCGTCCTGCAGGCCCAGAACGTCCCCGTCAAGTGGACGGTGACCGACAACGGCACGGCGGACTACACGGAAGCCGCGGTCACCCTGACTTGGGGCGACCGGACCACCACCAAGCTCATCGTCGACATGTCCAGGAGCCACAAGATCATCCACATCGGCACCAAGGGCATCGAAGGCAAGTAAGGCAAGTGACGGAGGGAAACAAGGGCGCCGTCGGCGGGGTGCGTTCGCCCCCGCCGGCGGCGCCTTCGTGTGCGTGCATGGCGCGCCCTGTCCTCGTCGAGTACGGCCGGATCGGCAGCCGAGGATCGGTAGATGGGTCGATCGCGCACGGTCACCGCGTCGCTGCGCGACGTAGCACCGAGTGAGTGGTGGCCGCCGGCCGCGCCTTCCCGCCGTGCGGCGGACACGCAGCCCCGGGACCCGTCATGGAGCCGCGAGGCCCGGGTACCGGCAACGCGGGCACATGCCTGAAGGCGGATGCCGACGGCGACGTACACCACACATTCTGCCCGTCCGACGGGCCTTGCACCCATCGGACCGGGGGTCACGACGACCACCCGCCATTCGGGGCCCTGCCACTTCCGCGGTCCCCGGCCGCTTCGTCAACGCGCCCCGCTCACCAGGGCGTTCCCCCGGCCTGCGCAGGTCGTGAGCCGCCGGTGCGGGGCGGGAGCACGTGCCCGCCGTCGCCGGCCCTCCGCAGGCAGGGCACCGACCCTGCCCATCGCCCTGAGTGCGCGGGCGGACGGGCCGCCGCGACGCGCGCTCCGGGCGCCCCCAGTGGTGATCGGCCGTCGTGGCGCGGCCGATCAGCGGTTGCTCCGGAGTTCGCGGCGGCGGGGTCCAGGGGGCGCTTCCGGGTGCCGACACGGCGCATCCGCGGGCGTACGGCCGGTGGTTGACGATTCGACATGACTGTCACGTTCTGGACGGGGCATGGATTCCCGTGAACGTGTTCGAGCAGGAGGGAATCCGACATCGGCGTGCAGGCGGGGGTCATGAAGAGGCAGGTGCGAGGGGGCGGTCCCGCGACCATCGGGACGTCCTCGGCGAAGACGACAGTGGAGGACGTGTCCGACGGCGCGAAGCAGCAGCCGGGCGCGGCGCAGCTCAAGCGCAAACTTGGCAGGGCGGACCTGCGGGCGGTGCCCGAGGCCCGTAGGGCACTGAGGGATTTGTTACGGCACTGGGGGAGGCCGGGAAGGTCCGAGATAGCCGAGCTGCTGACCAGCGAGCTCGTCACCAACGCACTCATACACACCGACCACGACGCCGTCCTGACGGCCACCGTCTCACCGCGTGGACTGCGCGTGGAGGTACGGGACTTCGTGGGACGCAGGCCCAGACTGCGGGTACCGGACGCCGACGACGGTACACACGGCAGAGGACTCGTCCTCGTCCAGTCCCTGGCGGACGCCTGGGGCGTACGGGCGCACGGGGTGGGCAAAGCGGTGTGGTTCGAACTGGATGGGGGCGCCGCCTGATCTCACAGGCAGCGCCCCCATCCAGTGTGTGCGGTCCGCGTCCCGGGCTCCGGCTCGGGCGTGGACTCGATCTCGGCCTCAGCCGAACTGCTGCTCCAGGTCCTTGAGCTTGCGCTCCAGGGAGTCCAGACGCGGCAGGGCCATCGTGTCGTCCTCGGCGGTGAGGTCGACGGTGATGGGGTCAGTGCTCTTGCGGACGGGCTGCAGGGAGGGCCGGGAACGCACGGGCAGTTGCTCCGGCGCCGATATGGCGGACTCCGCGGTCGCCGTGGCGGGGGCCCGCTCCACGGTCGTCGTGGTCTCGCCCTGACGGCCGCGGCCCACGATGCCGCGGTGACCGCGGCTGATCGCCTTCAGATGCGCGCGCTCGACCCGCTCCTGCTCGCGACGGCGCAGTCGGGTCTGCTCCTTCTGGCGCCGGTCCTCGCGGACCTCGTCCACGGCCTCGTCCAGGGTGCGCACGTTCTCCAGGAGCATCAGCGACCAGGCGCTGTACGTCTCGCGGGGAGCGCGCAGCCAGCGGACGATCCGGATCTGCGGCAGCGGGCGCGGGACCAGGCCCTGCTCACGCAGCGCCGCACGGCGGGTCTGCTTGAGGGCGCGGTCGAAGAGCACCGCGGCCGACAGTGACATTCCGGAGAAGAACTGCGGTGCGCCCGCGTGGTCGACGCCACGGGGAGCGTGCACCCAGTTGAACCAGGCCGCGGCACCGGCGAACGTCCACACGAGTATCCGGGAGCCGAGCGCCGCGTCACCGTGGCTCGCCTCGCGCACCGCGAGGACGGAGCAGAACATGGCCGCGCCGTCGAGGCCGAACGGAACCAGGTATTCCCAGCCGCCGGTGAGGCCGAGGTTCTGCTCACCGAAGCCGACGAGGCCGTGGAAGGAGAGCGCCGCGGCGACGGCCGCACAGCAGAACAGCAGGACGTAGGAGGCGGTGCCGTAGACGGCCTCCTTGCGTCTGCGGCGCTCCTCGCTGCGCTCCCACGAGTCGTCGCTGCTCGACGTGGTCTCCCCGGACCGCTTGCCACGCGCGAGCACCGCCACCGCCGCCAGCATGCCCAGGAGCAAAACGGCGCCCGGAAGCAGCCAGTTCAGCGATATGTCGGTCAGTCTCATCAGGGGTCCCTTGCATTGGGATAGGGCGTAACGCCCGCCATAGTGGCCCAATCCCGATGTCCCTCAGGGGGTTTCGGGGCAAGAGGCCGCCAAGGGAGTGCAAGGGCATGCGCAGGGCGGCGTTCTGCTCGAACTGCCGCGCGAGGGACGGGAGTTGAGTGCGAATAAGATTACCCGTACGGATGGTTCTACGGAAAGTTCCTGCGCCGAGTGAGGAAATTGTGAATCGCCTGTAACCGCGACGTGCCCCGGTTCGAGTTGATCTTAGAGGGTGCGGCCGGCCCCCGACACCTCGGGGTGGGTCTTCGGTCGCGACGGAGCGGGCCTCAACCAGCCGGGGTGGCCGTCAACTTGGCGACGCGGTCGGCGTCGCAGGTGCGCGGACACGTGGTGCAGGTGTCGTCGGGACGCAACGTGTAGAAGAGACAGCAGCTCACCCGGTCGCGAGTGGGCAGGGACTCGCCGTTCGGTCCGGTGAGTTCGCGGAAGGCGGCGGAGCCCGCGTACGGCTGCGTCGCACCCGGCAGCAGGCGCTCCAGCTCGTCGGTCGCGCGCCGCTCCTCGCCGAGGAGGTGGGCGACGTACCAGAGCCCCTCGACGACCTCGTCGGTCGCCATGCCCCACAGGGCCCGGCCGCGTCGCCGCATCCGCGGGCCGAAGCCGCCGAGGACCGGCTCCAGGTGCTCGGCCACGGCCGCCCGCACCTCGGCCCGCAGCGCCTCCTCGTCCGGGACGACGCGGGCACCGGGCAGGCCGGCCGCCGGATCGTCCGGCAGACACGCGAACGCCCCGGTCCGCACCGCCATGCGGCCGAGGGTGCGCTGGAAGGTGACGTTCTGAACGGGGAAGCGCGGCACGCGGCGCAGCAGGAACCACGGGACCGTGATCAGCAGGCAGGCCGGCCACGCGTACCGGTGGAGCCCGAAACTGGCGACGACGTCGGGGCGGGCCCGCTGTCCGTACTCCCGCAGGACCTGGGCCTCGTCCCACGCGAGGAACCCGTCGAGGTCGGCGCCGCCCTCCGCGAGCCCGGCGGCGCAGACCCAGCCACCGCCCAGGGGTGCCGCCTCCTCATGTCCCAGTTCCGTGACGCCCAGGCCCGGGAACACCTCGGTCAGCCGGGCGTACGCGTCCGCGACAGCCGAGCGGGGCGGGCGCTCGGGGCGGGTGTCGGTGCTGGTCGGGGCGCCTGTGGCGAGGGTGGGGAGGGGCATGCAGGGACCACCGCTTCACGATCGTTTGCAGGTAAGGCTTACCTTACCCGAAGCGATTACGGTTTGAACTGGGGCCTGCTGCGCCTATGGTGCTTGACGGACGAGTAACAATCGACGCAATGACCCCAAGTACCACCAAGCCCGGAGGAGGATCCCGTGGAGCAGGCCGGTCCGCGCAGCGTGCACGGCTCCGTCGGGACGGGGGTTCCGGACATGCGTACCGGGGCCGTTCGGGTTCCGCAGCAGCTCGGCGCCGCGGACGTGGACCGGGAGCGTGGGACGGCCGCTCGCGGTGGTGCGGGTGCGCAGATGCGTTCCGGGGACGGTGCCGGTACCGGAGCCGGTGGCGAGGCCCGTGGCGAGCACACGCACAGTGAGGTGCCGATCCCGGGACCGCGGTTCACGGGGGAGCGTCCCGTCATCCAGCGGGCCTCGGTCCGCGGCCAGATCCTCGACGCCCTGCGGACCGCGCTGGTCACCGGAGAGCTCGCGCCCGGCGAGGTGTACTCGGCGCCCGTGCTCGCCGAACGGTTCGGGGTGTCCGCGACGCCCGTGCGCGAGGCCATGCAGCAGCTCGCACTGGAGGGCGCCGTCGAGGTAGCGCCGAACCGAGGGTTCCGGATCGTCGAGCGCGGAGCGCGTGAGCTGGCCGAGCTCGCCGAGATCCGCGCCCTGATCGAGGTCCCCGTCATGCTGCGCCTCGCCCGCACGGTGTCCGCCGCGTGCTGGGCGGAGCTGCGGCCGCTCGCCGAGGCGACGGTGCGGGCCGCGTCCTCGGGCTGCCGCGCCACGTACGCCGAGTCCGACCGTGCCTTCCACCACGCGCTCCTCGCCCTCGCGGGCAACACCCAGCTGGTCCGGATGGCGGACGACCTGCACCGCCGCGCCCAGTGGCCCCTGGTGGGCGCCCCCGCCTCCCGCGGCCGCGCGGACCTGATCGCCGACGCCGCCGAACACACGGCCCTGCTCGAGGCCCTGATCGCGCAGGACCTGCCGGTCGTCCGGTCCCTCGTCGGGGAGCACTTCGCGGGGGCGTGCTGAGGGAGGCCTCGCCGGGCGCCGGTATGTCCGCTTCCCGTAGCCCATGTCACAGCTGCGTACAGGACGTGCGACATGCCCCGTTCCCGGGAACCCGGCCCCGCCTCCTGGCGTGCTCACCGGTACGCGGCGAGAGCCGGAGTGAAAGCGGGGGAGAATCCGATGCCCGACTCGTCCTGGCAGGCGATGCAGCAAGCTCAGCAGGCCCAGCAGATCCATCAGCAGCATGTGCGCACCCACCGCGCGATGCACGACACGGCCCGCGCGCACACCAGGCACCCGGGGGCGCCGCGCACGCACTACCCGGCTCCGGTGTACTACACGGGCCGGAGCGGCAGTCTGCGCAGCTTCCTCGGGTTCCTGGCCCTCGTGGCCGTCGGGTTCTTCCTGGCCCGTGACCCCGAACTCCGTGCCACCGCACTGGAGTTCATGCGCGACCTGTAGGCGGGTCCCACCCGCCTCAGGGCTGAACCGTGGCCGGCGGCGGCGTCAACTGCCGTGCCAGCCACGTCGGTACGCCGCCCAGGAGCCGGAACAGGCGTCCCGCCTCGGCCCGCAGCCGGGACGCCTCGGGCTCGGCCTCCGCGTCGGCCAATGAGGCCAGCGCCGGGGCCGTACCCACGAGGTAGCCCAACTCCTCGCGGATGCGCAGGGATTCGCTGAAGCCGTGCCGGGCCTCGGCCAACTCGCCGTCGCGCAGGGCGAGTCCGGCGAGGTGGCGCCAGGTGAAGGAGAGCAGCAGGGGGTCGTCGTGGGCGGTGGCCCCGGCGTGCGCGCGCCGGTAGGCGGCGCGGGCGCCCTGCGGGGAGCGCGTGAGGTTCTCGGCGAGCAGCCCGCGCCGGAAGTCGAGCAGAGCCCGCCCGGGCGCGCCCGGAGCGATCAGCGCGGCGGCCCGGCCCAGCGCGGTCTGCGCCTCGTCGGCCCGGTCGCGCACGGCGAGCAGCGTGGCCGCGTAGGCGAGCTGTCCGCGCTCGCAGGCCGCGGCGCCCCGCTCGTCGTCGCTCTGGGCCAGCGCCTCCGCCGTACGCAACGCGTCCTCGGCCTCGGCCCAGCCCTGCTCGGTGTACAGGCAACGCTCGACGAGGAGCGACGCTCTTTGCAGCGCGGCCGCCGCGGTGTGCGGTGGCAGCAGGGCGGCCGCGTCGGCCCAGCAGGCACGCGAGCGCAGCCGCCATACCGCGGTCTGGAGTGGATCGTCCCCTGCAGTCGTTCCGGCACCAGACATGGCGGTATGCGCCACGTTGCCCTCCCCGAGCACGCCATTGAGCTGTTGAGTGGTGGCGGCATCTCAGCACGAATTCCGGCGCCGGGCCAAGAGGGTGGGTGAAAGATTTCACAAAGTCGTGGGACAAGTGGCGGGCCGACGGCGGCACTTCGTGCCGTTCGCCGCAGGCCCGCGTGACCTCAACTCATCCGCAACGCCAGGAAGAAATCCAGCTTGTCCTCCAGTCGGGAGAGGTCCCGGCTCGTCAACTGCTCGATACGGCCCACTCGGTAGCGCAGCGTGTTGACGTGCAGGTGCAGACGGGCGGCGCAGCGTGTCCACGAGCCGTCGCAGTCCAGGAACGCCTCCAGGGTGGGGATCAGCTCGGCGCGGTGGCGTCGGTCGTAGTCCCGCAGCGGGTCCAGGAGACGGGCCGTGAAGGCGCGGCGCACGTCGTCCGGGACGAACGGGAGCAGCAGGACGTGCGAGGCCAGCTCCTGGTGCCCGGCGGCGCAGACCCGGCCGGGGCGGGCGGCGGCCACCCGGCGGGCGTGCCGTGCCTCCTCCAGGGCGCCGCGCAGGCCCTCCGCCGAGTGCACCGCGGCGCTGACGCCGAGGGTGACCCGGCCGTCGTCGAGGCCGGCCGACAGCGGGTCCCGGACGGCCTCCAGCAGCGTGTCGGCGAGGACTCCGGACTCGGAGCCGTCGTGCTCGGTCGACACCGCCGGAAGAGGGACGAGCGCGATCGCCTCGTCACCCGTGTGGGCCACCGCTATGCGGTCGGAGGGCTCGGGGCCGACCGTCAGCGGGTCGACCAGGATCTCCTCCAGCAGCGACTGGGCCACCGGACCGCCCTCGATCGCGCCGCCCTCCCACTCCACCCGGGCCACCACGACCTGCCAGTGCGGCGCCGCCCCGAGCCCGGGCAGCAGCACCGGCGCCGCGACCCTCAGCCGCGCCGCGATCTCCGCGGGCGCCGCGCCGGTCTGCACCAGTTCCAGGACTTCCTGCGCGAGCCGCCGCCGCACCGTGCGGGCCGCGTCCCGCCGGTCCCGCTCGACCGCGATCAGCTGGGTGACGCCCTGCAGCAGGTCCAGACGCTCCGCGGGCCAGTCCCCGGCGTCCGCCTCCACGGCCAGCAGCCAGTCGGACAGCACGCTCTCCCGTACGTCGCGGGCGGCGCCCGCGGAGCGGCCGGCGGAGCGGATCGGGAAGAGTGAGTACGTCGCCGAGCCCACCGCCACCCGGTGCGGCCCGCGCCGCCCGGTGCGCACCGCCGCCAGATGCTCGGCGGCGAGCTTGGCGCACACATCGGCGGGCAGCGCCTGCCCGGCGAGTTTCGAGCCCGCGATGGGCCGTCCGGTGGGCGAGAGCACCCAGGCCCGCAGATCCAGGTCGGAGCCGAGCAGGTCCAGGACCACGTCCGGGCCGCCGCCGGCCGGGCCCGAGGTCATCATCCGGCGGTGCCGGTCCACCACGGCGGCCAGGTCCCCGGCACGCTCGCCCGAGACCTGCCGTACGACGTACTCGGTGATGGTCGCGAAGGCCACCGACTCGTTCACGGCGAACAGCGGCAGCCGGTGGCGCGCACAGGCGAGCACCAGGTCGTCGGGGACGTCGCCGAGCTCGGCCTCACCGGCGGCGAGACCCGCGACGCCGGCGCCCGCGAGGATCCGCACGAAGGGCTCGGAGTCCGCCGCGTCGTGCCGCCAGGCGAGGCCTGTGAGGACCAGCTCGCCACCCGAGAGGTAGCGGCTGGGGTCCTTGAGGTCGGTGGTCATCACACCGCGCACGGTGCGGTCCAGCTCGTCCTCGCCGCCGAGCAGCCGCAGCCCCAGCGCGTCGGTCTCCAGCAGTGCGCGCAGCCGCATGTCTCGTCGCCGCCGATCTTGTCTCGAAATCTACGATGGATCTGAAGGTGTCAGAAGGTGAGCATCCGGCGAGCGGCTGCCCGGGTTCCGGAATGCGGTACCGCGAAGGCGCGAGGACCGTGGTCCCGACCCCTCCGAGGCTGTGTCCTGGGCTTTTGAGAGCCAGGCCTTCCGCTCCCGGGACTGTGTCCGGCGTTTCCAGAGAAAAACGAGGAGGTTACTGATGACCTCCGTTCATACGAATCTACAAGATGACCACCCTGGCCAGCCAACTCCTTCATGGTTTCGGTGACTGACCCCGGTGGAGCACGGCCCTGTGTACTGGCGTCAATCCGCGTGAACAGCACATGAACGAGCCCAGCCCGCCGCACACGATCTGGCTCAAACAGAACGACCCACGATTACGAAGAAGAGAGCCACTCATGGACTTCCTTCGCCCCGCCAGCTGGGAGGAGGCGCTCGCCGCCAAGGCCGAGCACCCCACCGCTGTGCCGATTGCGGGTGGCACCGATGTGATGGTCGAGATCAACTTCGACCACCGCCGGCCCGAGTACCTCCTGGACCTGAACCGCATCGGCGAGCTGAGCGAGTGGGAGGTCGGCGGGGAGAGCGTCCGGCTCGGCGCCTCCGTGCCGTACGCCAGGATCATGGAGAACCTGCGCGGCGAGCTGCCCGGCCTGGCCCTGGCCTCGCACACCGTGGCCTCCCCGCAGATCCGCAACCGTGGCGGCGTCGGCGGCAACCTCGGCACCGCCTCCCCGGCCGGTGACGCCCACCCCGCCCTCCTCGCCGCGGGCGCCGAGGTCGAGGCCGAGTCCGTACGAGGCACCCGGCTGATCCCGATCGACGCGTTCTACACCGGCGTGAAGCGCAACGCGCTCGCCCCGGACGAGCTCATCAGGGCCGTGCACATCAAGAAGGCGGACGGCCCGCAGCAGTACTCCAAGGTCGGCACGCGCAACGCGATGGTCATCGCCGTCTGCGCCTTCGGTCTGGCGCTGCACCCCGAGACCCGTACGGTCCGCACCGGCATCGGCTCGGCCGCGCCGACCCCGGTCCGCGCCCAGTCCGCCGAGGAGTTCCTGAACGCGGCGCTCGACGAGGGCGGCTTCTGGGACAACGGCAAGATCATCACCCCGTCGGTCGCCAAGCAGTTCGCGGACCTCTGCTCCGCCGCCTGCAACCCTATCGACGACGTCCGGGGCACGGCGAGCTACCGCCGCCACGCGGTCGGCATCATGGCCCGCCGCACCCTGGCCTGGGCGTGGGAGTCCTACCGCGGCAGCGCCGCCCGCACGGAGGGAGTCGCGTAATGCGCGTCAATTTCACGGTCAACGGCCGTCCGCAGGAAGCCGACGACGTGTGGGAGGGCGAGTCCCTGCTGTACGTGCTGCGCGAGCGGATGGGCCTGCCCGGCTCCAAGAACGCCTGCGAGCAGGGCGAGTGCGGCTCCTGCACGGTCCGCCTCGACGGCGTGCCGGTGTGCTCGTGTCTGGTGGCGGCCGGTCAGGTCGAGGGCCGCGAGGTCGTCACCGTCGAGGGCCTCGCCGACTTCGCCAAGCAGCGCGCGGAGCACGGCGGTTGCGCCTCCGGCGCCTGCGGCACCTCGCTCCAGGACGCCCGGCAGTGGGAGTCGAAACCGCAGGACTCCCACACCGGTGAGGGCACCGAACTCGCCCCCATCCAGCAGGCGTTCATCGACGCCGGCGCCGTGCAGTGCGGCTTCTGCACCCCCGGGCTGCTGGTCGCAGCCGACGAGATGCTGGAGAACAACCCGAACCCGACCGACGCGGACATCCGCGAGGCGCTCTCGGGCAACCTGTGCCGCTGCACCGGCTACGAGAAGATCATGGACGCGGTCCGCCTCGCGGCCGCCCGGCAGTCTGAGGCGGTCTGACCATGGGTACGACTGGTACGCCCACCAACATCACGCAGGGCTCCAAGACGAAGGGCGGCATCGGCGAGTCCACGCTCCGCCCGGACGGCACGCTCAAGGTCACCGGCGAGTTCGCGTACTCGTCCGACATGTGGCACGAGGACATGCTCTGGGGCCAGATCCTGCGCTCCCCGGTCGCGCACGCCGAGATCGTGTCGATCGACACCGGCGAGGCCCTCGCCACGCCAGGCGTCTACGCCGTCATGACGTACGACGACCTGCCGACCGACGTGAAGAACTACGGCCTGGAGATCCAGGACACCCCGGTCCTCGCGCACGGCAAGGTCCGCCACCACGGCGAGCCCGTCGCGATCGTCGCCGCCGACCACCCGGAGACCGCGCGCCGCGCCGCCGCCAAGATCAAGGTGGAGTACCGGGAGCTGCCGGTCATCACGGACGAGGCGTCCGCGACCGCCCCCGACGCGATCCTGGTCCACGAAGGCCGCGACGACCACCACATCGGTCATGTCCCGCACCCGAACATCGTGCACCGCCAGCCGATCGTCCGCGGCAACGTCGAGGAGGCCGCCAAGAAGGCCGACTTCGTCGTCAGGGGCGAGTACACCTTCGGCATGCAGGACCAGGCCTTCCTCGGCCCGGAGTCCGGTCTCGCCGTACCCGCCGAGGACGGCGGCGTCGAGCTCTACATCGCCACCCAGTGGCTGCACTCCGACCTCAAGCAGATCGCCCCGGTCCTCGGCCTGCCCGAGGACAAGGTCCGTATGACGCTCTCCGGCGTCGGCGGCGCCTTCGGCGGCCGCGAGGACCTGTCGATGCAGATCCACGCCTGTCTGCTGGCACTCCGTACCAACAAGCCGGTCAAGATCGTCTACAACCGCTTCGAGTCCTTCTTCGGACACGTCCACCGCCACCCCGCGAAGCTCCAGTACGAGCACGGGGCCACCAAGGACGGCAAGCTCACCCACCTCAAGGCCAGGATCGTCCTGGACGGCGGCGCGTACGCGTCGGCCTCCCCGGCGGTCGTCGGCAACGCGTCCTCGCTGGGCGCGGGTCCCTACGTCATCGACGACGTCGACATCGAGGCCGTCGCCCTCTACACCAACAACCCGCCCTGCGGCGCCATGCGCGGCTTCGGCGCGGTGCAGGCGTGCTTCGCCTACGAGGCGCAGATGGACAAGCTCGCCGACAAGGTGGGCATGGACCGGGTCGCCTTCCGTCAGCTCAACGCGATGGAGCAGGGCACGATCATGCCCACCGGGCAGGCCGTCGACTCGCCGGCCCCGGTCGCCGAACTCCTGCGCCGCGTCAAGGCGATGCCGATGCCGCCCGAGCAGCAGTGGCTCGCGGCAGGCGAGGCGGCCGACGTACGGCAGCTGCCGGGCGGCCTGTCCAACACCACGCACGGCGAAGGCGTCGTACGGGGTGTGGGCTACGCGGTCGGCATCAAGAACGTCGGCTTCTCCGAGGGCTTCGACGACTACTCCACCGCCAAGGTCCGCATGGAGGTCGTCGGCGGTGAGCCCGTCGCCACCGTGCACACCGCGATGGCGGAGGTCGGCCAGGGCGGCGTCACCGTCCACGCGCAGATCGCCCGCACCGAGCTGGGCGTCACCCAGGTGACCATCCACCCGGCCGACACGCAGGTGGGCAGCGCCGGTTCGACATCCGCCTCGCGTCAGACGTACGTCACCGGTGGCGCCGTCAAGAACTCCTGCGAGCTGGTGCGCGAGAAGGTCCTGGAGATCGGCCGCCGCAAGTTCGGTACGTACCACCCGGCCTGGGCGACGGCCGAACTCCTCCTGGAGGGCGGCAAGGTCGTCACCGACGGCGGTGAGGTCCTCGCGGACCTGGCCGACGTACTGGAGGACGAGTCCGTCGAGGTCGAGGCCGAGTGGCGGCACCGTCCCACGGAGCCCTTCGACCTGCGCACCGGACAGGGCTTCGGCCACGTCCAGTACACCTTCGCCGCGCACCGCGCCGTCGTCGAGGTCGACACCGAGCTCGGCCTGGTCAAGGTCATCGAGCTGGCCTGCGCCCAGGACGTCGGCAAGGCCCTCAACCCACTGTCCGTCGTCGGCCAGATCCAGGGCGGCACCCTCCAGGGCATGGGCATCGCGGTCATGGAGGAGATCGTCGTCGATCCCAAGACCGCGAAGGTCAGGAACCCCTCCTTCACGGACTACCTGCTCCCCACGATTCTCGACACGCCGACCATCCCCGTCGACGTGCTCGAACTCGCCGACGACCACGCCCCCTACGGGCTCCGTGGCATCGGCGAGGCCCCGACCCTGTCGTCCACCCCGGCCGTCCTCGCGGCGATCCGGAACGCGACCGGTCTGGAGCTCAACCGCACGCCGGTACGTCCCGAGCACCTCACGGGCAAGGCGTAAGGCTCTCCGGGCGGCGCAGGGAACGTCACACTTCGCCGCGCCGCCCGGAGTACTCGAGTACCGCACCGCTCGCGGGACTTGACGCACCACCTCAGCAACACCCGAGTACCACCCTGTGTTCGTATCGGGCCGTCCCCCGGTCGTGCAGCCGAAGCACCTTCCCAAATCCCGCCGCCGTCAGGGCGACGCGGGTGCCCCTGTGAACCTTGGGAGTCAGGCATCATGACCCAGCAGTCACTGGAGCCGGAGACCGTCGCGGACGACGCGGGCGCGGGTAGCCGCGTCCCCGCCGGACGGTCCTGGCTCGACCGGTACTTTCACATATCCCAGAGAGGCAGCTCGGTCGCGCGTGAGGTGCGCGGCGGCGTCACCACCTTCATGGCGATGGCGTACATCCTGCTGCTCAACCCGCTGATCCTGTCCGGCAAGGACGTGGCGGGACACACGCTCGGCCAGCAGCCGCTCATCACCGCCACCGCGTTCGCGGCGGCCTTCAGCACGCTTCTGATGGGCTTCTTCGGCAAGGTGCCGCTCGCCCTGGCCGCCGGACTCTCCGTCTCCGGTGTGCTCTCCTCGCAGGTAGCCCCGCAGATGACCTGGCCGCAGGCCATGGGCATGTGCGTGATCTACGGCGTGGTCATCATGCTCCTGGTCGTCACCGGCCTGCGCGAGATGATCATGAACGCGATCCCGCTGGCACTCAAGCACGCGATCACCATGGGCATCGGCCTGTTCGTCGCACTGATCGGCTTCTACAAGGCCGGCTTCGTGCACCAGGGCAAGGCGACCCCGGTCACCCTCGGCCCCGGCGGTGAACTCGCCGGCTGGCCGGTCCTGCTCTTCGCGGCGACCCTGCTCCTCATCTTCATGCTCCAGGCCCGGGGCATCCCCGGCGCCATCCTGATCGGCATCGTCTCGGGCACGGTCCTCGCCGTGATCCTCAACGCCCTCGACGTCATCGCCCCCACGCAGTGGGCGAGCGGCGCTCCCGAACTGCACGGCAGCGCGGTCTCGATGCCGGACTTCTCGCTCTTCGGCGACGTCGAGTTCGGCGGCTGGGGCGACGTCGGCGCGATGACGGTCGGCATGATCGTCTTCACGCTGGTGCTCGCCGGGTTCTTCGACGCGATGGCCACCATCATCGGCGTCGGCACCGAGGCCAAGCTCGCCGACGCTCAGGGCCGCATGCCGGGCCTGTCCAAGGCGCTGTTCATCGACGGCGCGGGCGGAGCGGTCGGCGGGGTGGCCGGCGCGTCCGGCCAGACGGTGTTCGTCGAGTCCGCGACGGGCGTCGGCGAGGGCGCCCGAACCGGCCTCTCGTCCGTGGTCACCGGACTGTTCTTCGCGGCCTGCCTCTTCTTCACACCGCTGACGGCGATCGTGCCCGGCGAGGTCGCGGCGGCCGCCCTGGTGGTCATCGGCGCCATGATGATGATGAACGCCCGCCATGTGGACTGGGCCGATCGCGCCACCGCGATCCCGGTGTTCCTGACTGTCGTGATCATGCCGTTCACGTACTCCATCACCGCGGGCGTCGCGGCCGGAGTCCTGTCGTACGCCGCCATCAAGGTCGCCCAGGGCAAGGCCCGGGAGATCGGGGCGTTCATGTGGGGGCTGACGGTGATCTTCCTCGTCTTCTTCGCCCTCAACCCGATCGAGAGCTGGATGGGCGTCCACTGACGTCCAAGTACCCTCCACACAACCCCTGTTAAGGAGACCGAGACATGCTGGACATCGCCGAGGAGCTGCACCGGTGGGTCGAGCAGGGACGTGACTTCGCCGTGGCCACCGTGGTGGCCGTCGGCGGCAGCGCGCCCCGCCTGCCGGGCGCCGCCCTCGCGGTGGACGCCGACGGCACGGCGATCGGCTCGGTCTCCGGCGGTTGCGTGGAGGGAGCGGTCTACGAACTGTGCACGCAGGCGCTGGCGGACGGCGAGACCGTCCTGGAGCGCTTCGGATACAGCGACGAGGACGCCTTCGCCGTGGGACTGACCTGCGGCGGCAACATCGACATATTGGTGACCCCGGTCCGGGCGTCCGACCCGGGGCGTGAGGTGATCGCGGACGCGCTGGCCGTCGCTGCTGTTGGGGCAGCGGCGGCGGTCGCGCGGATCGTGTCCGGGCCCGCCGATCTGCTGGGCCGCGCACTGCTCGTCCGTCCCGACGGGTCCTACGAGGGCTCATTCGGCGCCCATCCCGAGCTCGACCGGACCGTGGTCGGGGAGGCGGGCGCCTTCCTGGACGCCGGCCGCACCGGCACCGTGGAGATAGGAGAGCAGGGCTCTCGGTGCGGAGCACCGCTCACCGTGCTCGTCGAGTCGTCGGTCCCGCCGCCCCGGATGATCGTCTTCGGCGCGATCGACTTCGCCTCCGCGCTGGTGCGCATCGGCAAGTTCCTGAACTACCACGTGACGGTCTGCGACGCCCGCCCGGTCTTCGCCACCGCCGCCCGCTTCCCCGACGCCGACGAGATCGTCGTCGAGTGGCCGCACCAGTACCTGGAGGGCACCCGGGTCGACGCCCGGACGGTACTGTGCGTCCTGACCCACGACGCGAAATTCGACATCCCGCTGCTCCGGCTCGCGCTCAGGCTGCCGGTGGCCTACGTCGGCGCGATGGGCTCGCGCCGCACCCACCTGGACCGCAACGAGCGGCTGCGCGAAGTCGGTGTCACCGAGCTGGAGTTGGCCCGCCTCAGGTCGCCGATCGGCCTCGACCTCGGCGCACGTACGCCCGAGGAGACGGCCCTGTCCATCGCCTCGGAGATCGTCGCCAACCGGCGGGGCGGCAGCGGCGTCTCCCTCACCGGCGCGCACACGCCGATCCACCACGACGTGACGGCGCAGCCGGCCAGGATCGGCTCGGTGGCATGACGCAGCGGCGGCCCGGTGGCATGACGCGGCGGCTCGCCGGCATGACTCAGGGGCGGGGAAAGGCCTGACCGCACGGCACCTCGCCCCGAGGTGCGCAGGCGTGGGTCACAGGAGCCCCTTGCGGGGGAGCACCGACCGCTTTCCCTTGCCCAACAGGGGAGCGAGGGAGGGATCGGCCGTCGGCACCAGCGCGTCCACCGCCGCCTGCACCGCCGCCCAGGCATCGGCGCCCTCAAGGGGCGGTGAGGCCGTCTGCGTCGCGAGGTACTGGCGGTGCCGGTTCAGATGGCCCGTCCTTCGCGCGGTGAGCCGGCGCGCCGACACCAGCCCCACGACACCGCGCAGCGCGTCGAGCAGGACGGGGTCGGACGTCTCCTTGTGCAGTTCGGCCAGTCCCACCCCCATCCCCAACAGCCGTACGACCACGTCCTGTTCGTGCTCCGACAGTGGCAGGGTGACGCCGCAGAGCAGGATGTTGGAGGCGTACTGTCTGGCCTGTCCGGCGGCGGCGCCCCACGCCGGGAAGAACTTGATCTCCGACTCGCGGTCCGTCATGGACGCCAGTTCACGGCAGGTGCGGGCGGCGACGACCAGCGCGTCGTCGATACGGTCCGCGCGGCGCAGCACGGTGATCTGAGCCGTGCGGAAGCTGAGCCGCCGGGGTGAGGCGGTCACCGCGGCCTCGGCGGCCGCCACGGACTCCTGTGTGAAGCGCTTCTCGTTCGGCGCGGACAGGCGCAGCGACAGGTACGCGGCCGCGTGGAGGTCGTCGTCGAACGTGCCGGTCTCCTGGGCGATCTCCACGGCGGCGGTGACCAACTTCCGGACGACCGCGGCGAGTTCCCCCGGGTCCTGCTCCTTGCTGATGTCGAGGGCGGCATCCGCGATGGAGGGGTGGCGGACCCACAGCGCGGGGCCATGGCCGGACGCAGCCGCCTCCTTGCCCAGCGGGTCGGTGATCTCCCACTCGACGGCGTCCGGCGACTTCAGCCCCACGGCCCGGGCGAGGACTCGCCGGGACAGCGGGGGCGCCTTGAACCTGGCGCGCAGACAGGCGGTGTGGAGTATGGCGATCATCAGAAAGCACTCGCGCAGCGAGCAGTTCCCGACCGGGGTGTACGCCTTGAGCCGCTGGAGCAGCGTGCCCACATGGGCGCGCAGCAGCGGTCCGTAGCGCAGTTGGAGCATGGCGCCCACCAGCGCGCTGTCCCGTTGCCCGTAGGACGCCGCGGCCAGCTCGACCAGCCGCCCCGCGCGCTCGTCCGGCGGCGTCCCCTCGAGTTCGCCCAGGGCGCCCAGCTGCTCCCAGGCGGTGACGAGGGTCTGTCCGTCCGGTTCCGTGAGGCCGGTGCCGGAGAGGGTTTCCAGGGTCGGGCGCAGCCGTCCTGCGGCGCCCTGGTCGCGCCACTCGCGCTCCTGCGCGGTCAGCAGCACATGGACGTCCGTGCGGCCCCGGGCCGTGCACGCCAGGCTGAGCCGCTGCAGATCGTCGACGACGAGGGCCCCGTCGTCGCTCACCAGCAGGATGTGGTGATCCGGACGCTGCGGCAGCGCCAGGACCGCGTCGGGATCGATCGCGGACCCGGGCTCCCGCCAGTAGACCGTGATGTCGTCGCGGGACCGCAGCAGGTCGACCGTCGCCTGGCGCAGCGTGATGCTCTTCCCCTCGCCCATGGGGGCCACCGCGGCCACGATCCGCTTGTCGAGCACGCCGTCGAGGCAGTCGCGCACCCGGCCGGTCAACTCCTCGACCAGGGCGAGGCGGGGCACCCGGGAGTCGAGGGCCGTGCGCCAGCCCGGCTCCGCGCCGTCGAAGAACCCGATCACGTCGTTCTCGTCGTGCGGGGCGCGCGCCTCCTTGTCGAGGAAGGCGTTGTCCAGGTGCCGCCAGCCCTTCAGGCCGGGCTGGGGGAGGGCGGCCAGGTATTCGCCGAGCAGGCGTGGGAACACCTTGTTGGCGTCGATGACGTCGTAGAAGTACGTCCTCGGCAGCGAGTGCAGCTCCTGGAAGAGCCCGGCGGAGAAGTCGTCTGCGGTGAGCTTCGGAAACGAGCACCAGATCAGGTCGCTGCCCTGGGTGTTCTGTTCGAGCACGCGCTCGCGCAGCGACCGGGAGAAGGCGTCGTCCCACCCGCTGTAGCCGACCACCACCACGGTGTGCCCCTGGAGCGATTCCCGGAGGCTGCCGTGCAGTTGTGGCCGCTTCTTCTGCAGCTGAGTTGCGGTGTGCAGGGTGTCGCCCCAGCACCAGTACCCGTGCACATGCGCGATGTTGACCTGGTCCTTGTGGTGGGGACGCATCAACTTGCCGTCGAGGTCGAAGTACTGGAAGTTCGGCCGGCCTCCGGCCTTGGCGACGGCGATCTCCAGCAGCGGGTCGAAGTTCGTCGTGATCACCGGCCCCCGGCGCTCGGCGGGCAGATGGCGCAGCAGCCGGCCCAGCGCCTCCACGCCCGGGGTGAGCTTCCACAGGTCGGTTTGGTCTTCGAGGGCGATGAGTTCCGCGGGGTCGTTGCGCCGGTAGAGGCTCGTCCTCGCGGCAGTGCTCTTTCCGGTGCAGGCGCGCAGCACGGCCTGCCGGATGACCTTGTTCAGTTCGTCCTGTCCGAGGTTGAACTCCACGAAGTCCGCGGCCTGTTGGTACCTTTCGCCGGCCGTGGCGCCGACGACCTTCCGATCGAACCGGTCGCGCGCCGCCGCGTCGTCGACCAGTTTGCGCATGTTCTCCACGATCTTGCCGACGCCGTCGACCGCCCCGAAGCTGATGCCGGAGCCGGTGATGAAGGCGACGGGCTTGTCTCCCTTGATCAGCAGCGTCTTCAGGCGGGTGACGAGATCGTCCTCGTCGCCGGTGCTCACCTCGTCGATCGCCACTGAACCATCTCCAGAATGTGTCGCGCCGCCCCAGTCTCATGAGTCTAGTGGTCACCCCGGCATCCCAGTTGGCGCCCGAACTTGCAGGTGCACCGGTGGAGAGGCAGGGTGGGGCGCCGGGGCGTCGGCATGACAAGAACTCATCGGGGGCGGGAAGTTGAGCGGGGCGACGGAGGAACAGGCCGCGGTCCAGGGCGGCGACGGCGGCACGGCGAACGGGCGTTGTCTGTCGCCGGTGGCCACTGCCGTACTGGGTGTCTTTCTCCTGGTCGACCTGGTGTTCGTATGCGGAGCTCTCGTGAGTCTGTGGCCGGTGATGCTCGGCCTGGTCCAGCCCGGCACGGACGGGGGCGCGGGCGCCGGGGCGTCATCCTGGTCGCCCTTCGGGCTCGGGGGGTGGTCGCTCACCGCCGACACCGCGATGCTGCTCGCGGTGATCCTCTGCAGCGGCCTGGGCAGCTTCGTCCACGCGGCCACGTCGTTCGCGACCTATGTGGGCAACAGGCGGCTCTACGCGAGCTGGCTGTGGTGGTACCTGCTCAGGGCCGGTATCGGTGTGGCGCTGGCCCTGCTGGTGTACTTCCTGCTGCGCGGCGGCCTGTTCGCCGGCAGCTCGGGCGCCGGGGCGACCAATCCGTACGGCTTCTGCGGCATCGCGGGCCTGTGCGGCCTCTTCTCGAAGCAGGCGACGGACAAGCTGCGCGAGGTCTGCGACACGATTCTCAGCACCAGGGGCGACGGCGACCGCGAGCGCGGCGACAAACTGGCGGTCGCCGCGAACGGGGATCCCGACCCGGGCAGACCGTGATCCCCGGGTGGCTCCCCTCCTGCGCCGGCCGTCGCGGTCACGGCGGCGTCCAGGGCGAGTCGCGAGCCAGGCGGGCGCCGATGCCGAAGTCAGGGCCGATGCCGATGCCGACCTCAAACCGATGCCGGTGCCGATGCCGACGTCACGGTCGATGCCGAAGTCGACGCCGAAGGTCAGCCCGCTCGCAGCAACCCCTCCGCCGCGCGCCCGAACATCCGCCGCGCCGTCCAGGCCAGCGGCCGGTCGAGGAACCCCGGCAGCCGGCGCACCAGCAGCTCCTCCCGCCACACCACGCGCGAGCCGCCGCCGTCCGACGGATGGACCTCGATCTCGGCCCAGCCGGTGACGAACGTGCCGCGCTTGGCCAGGCGGCACCGGCCCGGCGCGCCGTCCTCGGGCGGCTGCCATACGACGACCTCCATCGGGTCGTCGAACGCCACCGGACCGACCCCGGACCGCGCCACGAACACCGTGCCCACCCGGGTCGGCGGAGGCGTGACCACGCTGACACGGGTCAGCGGGACGACGTCGGCATGGCGTGGCCAGGCCGTGAGCCGCCGCCAGCTCTCGGCGGGGGGAAGCGGAGACGTGCGTTCCAGCAGGAAGAGGGCCACGGGGTGATCGTAGGCGGGCGAGAGGGACGTAAATTTTCGACCGGACCAGCCGGTATGTGGCGGCCGGGGCCCTAACATGCCCGCATGGGGTGGGCAACGTGCCCGCCTCCAGGGGGAGTTGGTCGTCATGCCGCTGAAGGCGTACGGCGTTTTGATCACACGGGCAGTCGACACCCGACGAGAGGGTTCCGCCGACACCCCGCACTACCAGATCCACCTGACGGACGATCAGGGAGTCCACTACCGCGCGGCGGTCAACGTGCAGTCGCAGGAGCGGCCCTCGGAGCTGCTCTATCTGGTCGACGACGACTTCAGGCACCCCGTCACCGCCGCCCTGGAGGGCCTGGCGTCCGGCTGGAACGGGCTGCCGTCGGGGCCCTCCGGACCGAACCTCGACTTCGTCCGCGGGAACCTCTTCGACCCGGCGAAAATGCGCTCCCTGCCGCCGGACGTGGACGGTCCCGACAACGACCTGGCCGACCTCCTCGACCACTACGTGCGCCGCGCGGTCGCCGACCCGGACGCCCGGACGTACGTGTTCGGTGAGCGCTTCGGGCCCGAACCGGCCGTCCGCGACAAGGTCTTCGGCTTCCTGCCGGGCAACGGCGTCCACGACATCCATATGAACCAGGGCAACAGCCGCCGCTTCGAGGACGACGACGGGGTGTGGCAGGACGGCGGACTGCTGATCCACTTCCCCGCCCAGTCTCGCTGGGTCGGCGTCTTCCTCGCCTTCCAGAGCCAGGCCTGGCACACGGACGACGCCACCGGTCACACCCTCGACCCCGGCCACCCCCGCCCCGAGGCCGGCGGCGGGCCGGTCCGTGTCGTCGCCGCCCTGGTCAACCCGCCGGGACCGGCCCCGGAATCCGAGACCGTCACGCTCATCAACGCCTCGCCCGACCCGGTCGACCTCACGGGCTGGCAGGTAGCCGACCGGCTCGGCCACGGCTGCGCGGTGCCCGCCGGTCCGCTCGCCGCCGGCGCCGCTCTCGTCGTCCCGCTCACGGACGGTGTCCAACTGGGCAACCACGGCGGCCGGATCACCCTGCTGGGTGCGGACGGCCTCAAGGTGCACGGCGTCTCCTACACCGCCGAGCAGGCCGCGCGAGAAGGCTGGACCCTGGTGTTCTGAGCACGGCGCGTCCCTGTCACCGGCGCGACGCCTTACCGCACGATGTCCCGCGACCGCACACCTCTGCCCGGAGGACGACTGTCTGTGAACCGTCAACTGCACAGCGGGCTCGACGAGTTGCAGCGCGATCCCTACCCGCACTACGCACGGGCGCGGCAGTCCGAGGGGCTCGTCCACGTCCCCGAGCTGGACGCCTGGCTCGTCGCGCGGGACGAGGACGTCCGCGAAGTGCTGCGCAGGCCCGACGACTTCTCCTCGGCGGGCGCGCTGCGGCCGGACGTCGTGCCCTCGCCCGCCGCACTGGCCGTGCTGGGCGGGGGTTTCGGCGGCCGGCCCGTCGTCGTCACCGCGGACGGCGTGCTCCACCAGCGGCTGCGCGCCCCGATCGTGCGCGGCCTGTCGCCCGCCCGGGTCGCGGCCGTCCTCCCGTACGTCGCCGAGCGTGCCGCCTCGCTCGTGGACGCCTTCGCCGAGGACCGGCACGTCGAGCTGATGTCGGCGTACGCGCGACGCCTGCCCGGCGACGTCATCGGCAGGATCGTCGGGCTCGACCCCGAAGAGGTACCTGCCGTCGTCCATGGCGGGTACCGCGCGGAGGAGTTGCTGTTCCGCCCCCTCGAAGAGGACGAGCAAGTGGCCGCCGCTCAGGACGTCGTGGCGATGCAGCATCTCCTGGACGCCTGCGTACGGCGGCGGCAGGGCGAGCGGCGCGAGGATCTCGCGGGCGAGCTGATCACCTCCCTCGCCCCGGGTGACGGGGACCTGACGCTGGATCAGCGGCACGAACTCGTCGCGCATCTGCAGAACCTGCTGATCGCCGGCCATCTGACCACCGCCGCCCTCATCGGCACCACGGTGCTCCACCTCCTGAGCCACCGGGAGCAGTGGGAGCTGCTGTGCGCGGAACCCGACCGCATTCCGGCGGCCGTCGAGGAGGCCCTCCGCTACGACACCGCGCTCCAGGGCTTCCGGCGCGTCACCACCCGCACGGTCACCCTGGCGGGCAAGGAACTCCCGCCGGAGTCAAGCATGTTCGTCGCCTTCGGTGCCGCGGGGCGGGATGCCGCCCGGCACCCGCTACCCGACACCTTCGACATCACCCGCGCCCCGGCCCGCCATCTGGCGTTCGGCCTGGGTGTGCACAGCTGCCCCGGATCGCAGCTGGCCCGCGAGCAACTCCGCATCACGCTGGAGCTGTTGACGCGCCGCCTGCCCGGACTGCGACTCGCCGGGGACCACCCGGTGACCATGCGCCCCACCCTGATCCACCGCTCCCCGCACCGCCTGCACCTCGTCCCGTGATCGAACCCTGTGATCGAACTCCGTGATCAGACCCTGGTGTTCAGCCCACGAACAGGAGGCCTCGTGCCGGACCAGCCCTACGACATACTGGACCAGCCCTTCGTCATCGACCCCGCGGGTGGTGACATCCACGGCGAGGCGGACCGCCTGCGCGCCCGCGGCCCCGTCGCCCTCGTCGAACTCCCCGGCGGCATACGCGCCTGGGCCACCACCCAGCACGAGGTCCTCAGGCAGCTCCTCGCCGACGACCGGGTCTCGAAGGATCCCAACCAGCACTGGAACGCCTGGATCGACGGCCGGTACCGCGACACCTGGGTCAGCCTCTGGGTCGGCGTGTCCAACATGATCACCGCGTACGGCGCCAACCACCGAAGGCTGCGCAAGCTCGTCTCACCCGCGTTCACGAAGCGCCGTACCGACGCCTTGAAGCCCCGCATCGAGGAGATCTCCACCACCCTGCTCGACCGTATGGCCGAGGCACCCGACGGGCGCCTCGATCTGCGCACCGCTTACGCGCACCCGCTTCCGATGCAGGTGATGTGCGAGCTGTTCGGGGTGCCGGAGGAATGGCGGGCCGAGACCGCACGCCTCATCGAGGCCAACATGGACACCACCGCGACCCCCGAACAGGTCATGACCACTTGGGCGGAGGTCCACGAACTGCTCACCGGGCTGGTCGCCCTCAAGCGCGAGCAGCCCGGCGACGACATGGCGAGCGTCCTGATCGGGGCCCGCGACGAGGAGGGCTCGCACCTCACCGAGCAGGAACTCGTCGACACCTTCCTCATCGTCATCGGCGCCGGCCACGAGACGACGGTCAACCTGATCGGCAACGCGGTGCACGCCCTGCTGACCCATCCCGACCAGCTGGAACGCGTACGCCGCGGCGAGGCCGCGTGGAGCGACGTCATCGAGGAGACCCTCCGCTGGGCCCCCTCGATCGCCAATGTCCCCCTCCGGTTCGCCGTCGAGGACATCAAGCTCGCCGACGGCACGGTGATCCCGCAGGGCGACGCCATCCTCGCGATGTACGCGGCGGCCGGCCGGGATCCGCTGAAGCACGGGGCGAACGCGCACGCCTTCGACATCTCCCGCGCCGACAACGAGCATCTGTCCTTCGGCCACGGTGTCCACTACTGCATGGGTGCCCCACTGGCCCGTCTGGAGGCGTCCATCGCGCTCCCGGCGCTCTTCGAACGCTTCCCCGGACTGCGTCTCGACGAGGCGGCGGGTCCCGCGCGGCTCGGCGAGTCCTTCATCGGCCACGGCTACCGGTCGCTGCCGGTCCGGCTGGCCTGACCGTCCCTTCATGAAGAACGTCCGTTGAGGAGGGGAAGCCGGGAGCTACGGTCGATACACGGTTCCCGGCTCTGCCCTGCCCGGTGCCAGTAGCCGCGGCAGGGTCACGAACACGTACCCCCGCTTCTTCCTCGTGCGGGTCGGTGAGGGCGTCAGTCCGCTGACCGGGGCTGACCTTCCAGCCACTTCCGGTACGCGGTGGGAGCGATGACGGCGTCTTCCTCGGCGATGAGGGCGTTGCCGGGCGCGGCGGCGAACATGCCGGCGCCGGCGTCGGTGACGACGGTGCGGTGGTCGCCACGGGCGGCGAGGGTGATCCTGCCCAGTTCGTCGAGGGGGAAGACCTCGGGACCCGCGACGTTGCGGGTGCCTCGCAGCGGGCTGCCCACACTGACCTCGGCGACGGCACGGGCCACATCGGCGGCGGCCATCGGCTGCACGGGGGTGGCGGGCAGCCGGACGGTGGTCTCGTCGGCCGTCCACGAGAACGCCGCGTCCATGAACTCGAAGAACTGGGTGGCGCGGACGATCGAGTACGGCACGGGTCCGGCCTTGAGAATGTCCTCCTGAAGGACCTTGGCACGGTAGTAGGCAAGGTCGGGCACCTGTTCGGCGCCGACGATGGAGAGGATCACCGCGTGGCCGACACCCGCACGGTCGGCCGCCGCCAGGAGGTTGTCCATCGTCGTGTGGAAGAAGGCCCCCGACGCGTCGTCGAAGGTCGGCGAATTCGTCAGGTTCACCACGACCTCGGCGCCCTTCAGCGCTTCGCCCAAGCCCTGCCCGGTGAGGAGATCCACACCGGTCGACAGCGAGAGCGGCACCGCCTCGTGCCCGTCCGCCCGCAGGATTTCGACGACCTGCGACCCGATGAGCCCGGTGCCACCGATCACGGCGATCCTCATGCCAACCACACCCTTTCCGGCAACTTCGACCAAGAGTCGAGGACGGCCCGCCGCTGACCGGCGTGGATCTTCGTCCCGCTCACCAAAGATGACAGGACAGCCCGCTCGGCTGTGACAGCCCCGCCGGGACTCGTCGCGGTCCGCGCGGGTGAGCCCGGACGGAACTTTCGGGCATGGCCTTCTTTTGGGCGGGCATGTTCGACTTCCGCCACCCGAGCAACAAGCAGGTGCTGCTGAACGCGGACGGCTCCATCAGGTCCGTCGGCCCGATCCGGCACATCGCGCCCGTCGCCACGAGCATCACGCCGGGCCCGGCGCCGGAGAACGCCGCCACCGACGCCTCCCGGCTCCCCGGCCTCCCGGTGGGTGTCGCTGCCGGGGCTCTGCCGGCGGCCGGTGCCACGGGGACGCTGCGCACCCTGCGCCGTAGGGCGTCACGCGGGGTCACGCCCAGATCGACTGGGCGATCGCGGCTCCGGTGAAGGCGGCGCCGAGGCCGGCGACGATGCCGGCGGCCGCGTTGGCCGCGGCGAAGAAGCGGGCGCCCTGCTCGGCCAGCCGCAGCGTCTCGTAGGAGAGGGTCGAGTACGTCGTCAGCGCGCCGCACAGGCCCGTGCCCAGCAGGAGTTGAACGTGGGAGGAGGCGCCGCCGGCGGTGATCGCGCCGGTGATCAGGCCGAGGATGAGGCAGCCGGCCGTGTTGACCGTGAAGGTGCCCCAGGGGAAGACGGTGTCGTGCCGGGTCTGCACGGTGCGGTCGGTCAGGTAGCGCAGCGGGGCCCCGGCCATCGCGCCGACCACGACCAGCAGCCAGTTCACGCGTGCTCCCCGTCGCGGCCGACGTAGCGGATGACCTCGCAGTCGTCGAGGACCACCAGGCCCTCACCGACGAGTTCGTCCAGCTGGGGGAGGAAGGCGCGGACACGGTCCTCGGTGTCGACGATGACGATCGCGACGGGCAGGTCCTCGCTCAGGGACAGCAGCCGGGTGGTGTGGATGAGCGAGGAGGCGCCGTAGCCCTCGATGCCGCGGAAGACGCTGGCGCCCGCGAGTCCGGCGGCGTGCGCGCGGTGGACGATCTCGGAGAACAGGGGCTTGTGGTGCCAAGTGTCGTTCTCGCCGATGAAGATCGTCACTCGCAGGGCGGTGCCGGTCAGCCGGGTCATGACTGCCTCCACTCGATCACACGGCGGGTCAGGTTCGCCGTGGTCCACACCGCGGCCAACGCCGCGAGCATGGTGGCGGCGAGGTAGGCCAGGCCGGTGCCGGCGCGGCCGTCGTCGAACAGGCGCTGGATGTCCACGGCGTAGGTGGAGAACGTGGTGAAGCCGCCGAGGACGCCGGTGCCGAAGAAGGGGCGGACGAGGCGGTGCGCGGCCCACACGTCGGTGATGACCACCATGAAGACGCCGATGACGCCGCAGCCGATCACGTTCACCCAGAACGTCGTCCAGGGGAAGGAGCCGGCCGCGGTCGGCCACAGCAGCGCCGCGCCGTAGCGGGCCGAGGCTCCGATGCCGCCGCCGACCGACACGGCCGCGATGATCGGCCACTGGCCGCGCAGCAGCTCATGCCGCTGTGCGGGCACACGCAGATCGACGTCGGGGTCGGTGGGTTCGCCGAGCACCGGGGATCGGGTCTCTCCCATGCAGACATCTCCTACTCGCACGGCGCCCAGCCGTCTTCGGGCGCGCTCACGTCGCAAGCAGGGACCGTTGGCGGCGCCGTCGCCGCGGTTGGGGTACGGCGGGCCCCACCGCCGCGCGGCGCACACCAGGAGCACCGCAGACACTCAGGCTACTCCGCGAGGGCTCACGGCTCATACGGGAGGTTACGTCTCCTGCCGGCCGTCGATCTCGGCGATCAGGGACTCGATGCGGGTCCTGATCTCGTCGCGGATGGGGCGGACGGACCCGACACCCTTGCCGGCCGGGTCCTCCAGGGCCCAGTCGAGGTACTTCTTGCCGGGGAACACCGGACAGGCGTCGCCGCAGCCCATGGTGATCACGTAGTCGGACGCCTGGACGGCCTCGGTGGTCAGGATCTTCGGCTGGGCGCCGGCGATGTCGATGCCGACCTCCTTCATCGCCTCGACCGCGGAGGGGTTGACCCGGTCGCCCGGCACGGAGCCGGCGGAGCGGACCTCGATCCGGTCGCCCGCGAGGTGGTCGAGGAATCCGGCGGCCATCTGCGAGCGCCCGGCGTTGTGGACGCAGACGAACAGCACGGAGGCGAGCGGGCTGGAGGGCATCGGTTCTTCCTTCACGAATGGATCAGCCCCAGCTGGTATCAGCGAGAAGTGATGTGACAGTATCAGTCCATGCTGACGTCAGTCGACACTGATCTGATGCGGGTCCTGGCCGACCCGCTCCGTCTCCGGATCGTCACCCTGCTGGCCAGGGAGACGCTCTGCACCACGCACCTGATCGAGGAGACGGGGGCCAGGCAGACCAACCTCTCCAACCATCTGAAGGTGCTGCGTGACGCCGGGGTCGTGGAGACCGAGCCGTGCGGCCGGTTCACCTACTACCGGCTCAAGCCCGAGGTCATCGCCACCCTCGCCGGTCGGTTCGCCGACCTCGCCAGGACCGCGCGGGCCACCGCCGAGAACAACGTCAAGCGCTCCTGCCCCTGAACCCGCCCCGCAGGCGACCTGCACCGAGGAGATCCTGTTGACCGCCACCGAGGCCACTGAAGCCACCGGGCACGACAGGGCCGGGGAGTACGCCGTAGCACCCGCCGCTGCTCCGCTGGTCGCGCGTGTCGCGGCCGAACTGGTCGGTACGGCAGCCCTGGTGGCGGTCGTGGTCGGCTCCGGCATCCAGGCCACCGAGCTGACCAAGGACGTCGGCCTCCAGCTGCTCGCCGACTCGACGGCCACCGTTCTCGGCCTCGGCGTGCTGATCCTGCTGCTCGGCCCGGTCTCCGGCGCGCACTTCAACCCGGTGGTCACCCTGGCCGAGTGGTGGACGGCCCGCCGTGGCGGCGCCGGTGTCACCCTGCGCGAGGCGGCGGCGTACGTCCCCGCACAGATCGCCGGCGCGATCGCGGGCGCCGTCCTCGCGGACGCGATGTTCGGCGAGCCGCTGGTCAAGTGGTCCACCCACGACCGTTCGGCCGGACATCTGCTGCTCGGCGAGATCGTGGCAACCGCCGGTCTCGTACTGCTGATCTTCGGCCTGGCCCGCACGGATCGCCTGCGCTTCGCCCCGGTGGCCGTCGCCTCGTACATCGGCGCCGCCTATTGGTTCACCTCGTCCACCTCGTTCGCCAACCCGGCGGTGACGATCGGCCGCGCGTTCACCGACACCTTCGCGGGCATCGCTCCCGGCTCGGTCGCGGGGTTCGTCGGGATGCAGCTCGTCGGTGCGGTGGTCGGGCTGGCGCTGGTGGCGCTGATCTTCCTGCCCCGCCGGCCTGCTCAGCCGAGGGTGCCGAGCATCCGGCCCATCGAGGCGACCACGGACGGCTCGACCCGGTAGTAGACCCAGGTCCCGCGCCGCTCGGAGGTCAGCAGGCCGGCCTCCTTGAGCTTCTTCAGGTGGTGGGAGACGGTCGGCTGGGAGACGCCGACGTCGGAGATGTCGCACACGCACGCCTCGCCGTCCTCGTGCGAGGCCACCGCCGAGAACAGCCGCAGCCGGACAGGATCGCCCAGCGCCTTGAACATCCGGGCCGTCTTCTCGGCCTCCTCGGCGGTCAGCGGCCGTTCGGTGAGCGGGGGGCAGCACGGCGCCACTGCCTCGGGGCTCTCGGGTTCCAGCAGCGGCAGGACCGTGGTATTCGACATACATCTATGTTGACACATGTCGAACCAACGGGCGAGGGGCCGTCCCGTCAGGGCCCCCCCCAGGCCCGGCAGCGGAAGGTCAGACTCGGCAGCGGAAGGTCAGACTCGGTCGGCGGCGATGAGGAGGTACTGGAAGGACCCGTCCCTGTAGGAGTTGATGAACGCGTCCTCGATCCCCGTGACCAGCGAGGACGTTGCCCGCAGCTCCCAGTAGGGCAGCGTGTCGGGCGTGAGGTCGACGACGGCCTGCGGCACCAGGCGGTTGTCGGCCATGGCACGCAGGTACTCCCGACGGGAGTGGATGTTGCACTCGAAGTGCGCGTTGATCTGGGAGACCCACTTCGAAGGCTGGCCGTACCGCGGGTTCCAGCAGCCGGTGATGGTCACGTAGCGACCGCCGACCTCGAGGATGCGGGAGTGTTCCGCGAAGAGGTCCTGCAGGTCGACGTACATGCTCGACTCGTTGTTCCACGAGGCCGCGGCCTGCCCGGTCTCGAAGGGCGTGGAGAGCATGTTGCAGACGCGGGCGCGCACGTGGTCCTGGATGCGGAGTTCGTGGGCCCGCCGGTTGGCGAAGTCGGCCTGCTTGGCCGACAGCGTGACACCTTCGACCTTGCATCCGAAGCGTTGGTGCGCCATCACCATCGACCCGCCGCGCCCGCAGCCGGCGTCCACGAGGGTGTCGTCACGTCCGATGTCGCCGAGGTGCCCCAGGAGGACATCGGCCTGCGCCGACTCCAGCCGGTGGAGCTCGGCGATCAGCCTCTTCTCGCTCTCGCTGTCCTCGGCGTCGCCGAGTGCGGAGTGGTCGACCTCACCGATGCCGTAGTGGTGGTGGTAGAGACCGTCGACATCGCCGAGACGCAGGTTCACGGGCCTGGCCTCCCCGTCCCAGTAGCGGGCGATGTCTCCCTGGTAGGGAGTCGCCGGGCCGGGAATGAGCACAGAGGCGTCGGTGGCGGTGAGTTCGGTGCTGGTCGTGCTGGTCACAGATGAGTCCAATCTTCTTACCGGAAGTCGTTACCAGAAGTCGGGCAGGCTGTAGCGATAGGTGTTGGTCCGGTGCCAGTGGTGGTTTCCGTCGACCCAGGCGGCCACGCCTCGCAGGAAGCGCTGCACGGTCGGGACGGGGCAGTCGACGGCCAGGGCCGCGGCGTTGCTCTCGAAGTCGTGCATGAGGTCGTTGTGGACCTCGACCGCCTTCAGATAGCCGTCCCGGTCGGAGAGGCCCTCACGTTCGGCGATCACGACGGGCAGGTTCAGGTGCCGCCCGGGAGCGTCGAGTTCCTTGGTGTACGAGTACAGGTCGTTGACGATGGTCGTCGCGTTCCCCGCCAGCGCGATGACCTTCTGCATGGCGCTCCGGGCATGCAGGTCCGACGGCAGCTCGTAGCCGCCGATGGTGTCGGTGATGGTCGGGCAGGGGCGGAAGTTGTTGAACTGGCGCATCGCCAGGTACTCCCACACCTCGGGTACGTGGTCCATCTGGGCCCAGGCGGCTTCGGCTAGATACCCCAGGTGAAGCCGGGCCATGTCGTGCCGGTACCGGTCGGTCTGGGAGGGGCTGGCTGCTTGGTTGAAGTAGTCCATGGCGGAGCGGTAGGCACGCCGGGGCGCGTCCGCGTGGAGCGACTTCGCCCAGTCCCCCTGGTACTCCTCGGTCGTGTGAACGGGGTCGAGTGCGGTGTGCGCCAGCAGAAGGCGTTCGCCGAGGCCGACGGGCGAGCCTCCGTGGTCCTCGCAGTAGCAGTCGTCCACCGCGTTCTCGGCCACCATGAGACGGGTGGCGATCATCAGGTGGTCGATGGTGGGTGCGTCCGGATGGCACCCGACCATGTAGCGGCCCACGGAGAAGCCGTCGAACTGCTCCTCCCAGTCCTCGGGATACAGGGAGACCTCGTCCAGCGCCCAGGACTTGATCCTTCGGCTGACCTCCTCGACCCGCACCGGGTCCGGCTCGGCCACCTGGTGGTGGTAGAGGCCCGGGATCGGCGTGCCTTCCGCCGTGACTGCCGACGGCTCCGAGGGCGTCGGCGGCTGCTCCCGCGGGATCAGACGCAGGCCCGCCGTGCCCACGCCGCTGGGGCCGCGCAGGATCCGTTCCAGGTCCGGGATCGGTGTCGGCACCACGGCTGTCGGGGCATCGGGGGGTGGTGGCGTCGGAGCAGGCGGTTCCGGCACGGAAACCGCAGGTGGAGCGGGCACGGACGGCGCACAGGGTGGGCTTCCGGTGACAGCCTTGATGTCGCAGGCACGGGCCGCGGCTTCAGTCAGGACGTGCGCCCCGAAGTGGGCAGCGGCCGCCGGCAGGCTCGACTGCGGAGATGTCGGCTCAGGCGCGGGCATCGATGGCTCCTTCGTGGGGTGGGCGGCTGCCCGGGCCTTCAGGTCTGCGCGACCGATCCGGATGGTCCGGGGTGTCGCACCATGTCGTGCAGGCCGAGCCCGCTACCTGGGCCACCGGGCGATCTGTACGTTCTCCAGCACGCCGACCGCGTCCGGCACGAGGATGGCGGCGGAGTAATAGGTGCTGACGAGGTAGGAGATGATCGCCTGCTCGTTGACGCCCATGAACCGGACCGACAGACCCGGTTCGTACTCGTCCGGCAGACCCGTCTGACGAAGACCGATGACACCCTGGTTGTCCTCGCCGGTACGCATGCAGAGGATCGAGCTGGTCTTCTCCTTAGTGATGGGGATCTTGTTGCAGGGAAGGATCGGAACCCCGCGCCAGGCCGGGACCTGCTGACCACCGAGGTCGACATGGTCCGGATAGAGCCCGCGGGCGTTGAACTCGCGCCCGATCGCCGCGATGGTCTTCGGGTGCGCGAGGAAGAACTTGGACCCGCGACGGCGGCAGAGCAACTCGTCCATGTCGTCCGGGGTCGGCGGCCCGGAGTGCGTCTGGAAGCGCTGCTTGAAGTCGGCGTTGTTGAGCAGGCCGAACTCCTTGTTGTTGATCAGCTCGTGCTCCTGGCGCTCGCGCAACGCCTCGATGGTGAGCCTGAGTTGCTCCTTGGTCTGGTTCATCGGCTCGTTGTAGAGGTCGGCGACCCTCGTATGGATCCGCAGAATGGTCTGGGCGACCGAGAGTTCGTACTCGCGCGGATTCAGTTCGTAGTCGACGAACGCGCCGGGCAGCTCATGCTCGCCGGTGTGGCCGGCCGACATCGCGATCTCCGCCTCGCCGCGGTGGTTCTGCCGTTGGCGGGGAAGCGACGTGAACGACTCGATGTGGTCCCGCAGGCCCGGCGCCGTGGACAGCACGGCCTCGAAGTCGGCGCGGGCCAGGGTGAGCAGGGTGCCGGAGGTCTCGGCGGTGGCGGTGTGCTCCCAAGGGGCGTTCCCGTCCAGCAGGGCGTGGTCCCCGAACCGGTCGCCATCTGCAAGTACGTCCAGCGCGACCTCGTCGCCGTACTCGCCGACGGAGGTCCGGCTGATACGGCCGTGGGCGATCAGGTGGAGCTGATCCGCGGGCGCGCCGCGTTGCACCAGCGCCTCGCCGGCCCGGAAGTCGCGCTGGACGCACCGATCGGCGAGGGCAGTGAGCACCTCCACGTCGTCGAAGCCGCGCAGCAGGGCCAGTTCGCCGAGTTCACGGGGGATCACCCGGACGTCGCCGCCGTTCTGGACGAACTCCACGCGCCCGTCGCCGACGGTGTAGGTCAGGCGACGGTTCACCCGATAGACCCCGCCCTTGGTCTCCACCCAGGGGAGCATCCGCAGCAGCCAGCGAGAGGTGATCTCCTGCATCTGCGGGGCGGACTTGGTCGTGGTCGCGAGGTTGCGGGCGGCCGCCGTGCCGAGGCTGGTGTGCCGGGGCGGCTCCAGTCGCGCCTCCGGACTCGAGTCAACAGTCATCGGGCGGGCTCTCCTTGTTCAGGGCGGTGATGGCACGTATGCGGACGCCACCGGGCAATAGCTGTAAAACGATGTATATAAAGGGGAATCGGTCCAGATCCAGGTGAACCCTAATGGCCGCGTCGCCCCGTGGACCAAGGAAAGTGGGCGACATTAACTCGATGCGATGATCGCGCCCGCGCGATGTTTGCCCGGGTACCGACGGGATTCAGCCCCGATCAGGCGCCGCATGCCGCCGAGCGGCCGGTCGACTTCCAGGGTGCGGACCGGCGAGCCGAGGGGCCATGCAAGTGCCGTGCACCCAGGCCGCCTTGGGCGATCGAGCCGGTCGGCAACGCCCGCCCACCGCCGCCACCGTCCACCGGTGCCGCGCCCGGCACACCACATCACGGCATCGGAAACGCGACAGAACTCAGCCGAGGCAATGGTGCGGCCGGGGCGACGCTTCGATATGCATGCGCTGCCCTGTGCTTCTGTCCGCTCCTTTGACGTTCTTGAGAAGTCGTCGGGGCGCTCGTCCTGGAACACGAGCGGCCTGTCCCGGCACGGGTGCTGCGCGGACTCCGGACCGGTGACGAGTCGGCCTCCGGCTTGGAGGTCGGCGACGGCGGGAAGGGAGAGGACGAGGACTCACCCGGTGCGTCATGGTCAGGGTGAACCGGCATTTCCGCAAGCCGGTGAAGGAGACATCTGCCGCTGTGGAACAACTGACCTCCGTCACCACGAGGATGGGGGACTGGGCGCCCAAGGCCCGTGTCGTCACGTGTGCTGCTTGCACACTCGCGGTCTGAAAGGTGCGCTCTCTCCTGGCTGTTCTAGTCGATTTCGGGGTCGCCGAGCTCTTCGAGGAGGCGGGTCGCGAGGTCGTCGGCCCACTCCACGGCCCAGGTGCGCAGAGCGGTGATGGTGGCGTCGTCGAGGCCGTAGGCGGTGAAGGCTTCGTCGTCTGTCCACTCGGCGCCGGTCAGGTTCGCCTGGAGGTCCTCGCGCTCGAAGCGGCCACGAGCGTGGCGGCGGCCGAACTCCTCGAGCTCGGCGTTCGTCCAGCGGCGGGAGGCCGCGAAGACGTCGATCAGGTCGCGAGGCGCTCCGCGGTCGGCGGGGGCGCGCACCTTGGTCCCGATCACGTCCTCCTCGGCGAGGACGGGCCCCTACGGGCTCTGGGCGACCGGCCGCCAGAAGATCTCCTTGAGGATGTCGACTTCGCCTCCTGCCCGGTGGCGGGGTCCGTCACGGTGAAGCGTGCGGACAGCGGGGCGGTCTCCAGCGCCTGCACCTTCCAGCCCCGGACCTTCAGACCGCTGCGGAGCGCGAGGGTACGCCCTTACGGCATACCCGCCGGTGAGCACCAGGGGGTATGGCGAGCCGAGGGCGAGCACATCCGCCAGGAGCCGTGTGTGCAGCTCCGGCATGTCCGTCACACGGCCGCCCGGGCGCGTGAGGCGAGCTCGGGGAAGGCGTCCTCCCACACCGTGCGCACGGTGCGACCGACGAGGGTGCGCAGTACTGGCCACAGCTGGAGGAGCAGATCCCGGTTGAGGTAGCGGGGCAGGTCGTCGTGCAGGCCCTCGTGCAGGACGGTGCGGTACAGGCCCATGGCCCACCACGACGAGGACGGTGCCGAACTTGGTCTTCAGCTTCTCGAAGACGTCCCGCAACTTCGTTTCGGTGTTGAGCAGCTGCTTGTCGAAGACTTGTTTGCCGGCTGCTGTCGTTCAAGCCGTCCTCCCGAACGGATGAGCCTTGGCCCAAGGCCCGCCGTCGCGAAGACCGTCGTCCAGCACCGCGCTCTGCTCCGGGGGCCGCCCGACTCCGCCGCCACACCGATCGGTGCGGTCATGAAGGCGGTGGGACTCGAACCGCACTCCGCGTCGGGGCCGCGGACAGCAGGCCGCCTGTCCGACCGAATCCGGGAACAGTACGCGGCTGTCCATGCCCTCCGCGGCAAGGGAGTTGGGCTGCGAGCGATCGGCCGTGACCTCGGACCGGCCCGCAACAACGAAGTCACCGCCGGGGATCCGGGCCCCCGCAACCCCTCATTTCTTGCGAGATTTTCTGGGGTTGTCGCGTGGGTGCGGTGCTCACATGATTTGAAGGAGTGCTCCAAGCCAGTGAATTCATCACAAGGCAGTGAGCGGTGAAATTCATGCAAGGCGATGAATAGGGCCAGTCAAAAGGGTTCCGACAGCCTGGAGAGTTCACAAATGAAACGCGATCTGAAGGCCGTGCAGGAAGTGGTCGAACTCGTCACCGGTGGGTGGCGCGCACAGGCCGTCTACGCGGCAGCGAAGTTCAGACTGCCCGATCACATCGAAGCAGGCCTGTCTCGCGACGGCGAACTCGCCGAGGCGGCGGGGGTGGAGGAGCAGGGCATTCACCGCCTGATGCGGCTGCTGGTGGCGATGGGGGTGTTCGAGGGGGGCCCGGAGACGGGTTACCGCAACACCCCGGTGAGCACCGCACTGCTCGATCGGCCTGGGACGATGCGTGACATGTGCCTGCTGTACGGCGAGGAGTTCTACACCGCCTGGGGTCATGCCGCGGAGTGCTTCCGCACATCGACAGCCGGGTTCGAGCTGGCCCACGGTGAGCCGCTCTATCGCCACCTCGACGGCCACCCGGACCTGGCCGACCGGTTCCAGCGGACCATGAAGGCGGGCAACCTCTTCTTCGACCACGTACCGGAGATCTTCGACTTCTCCGACAAGACGGTGGTGGACTGCGGTGGCGGCAACGGGCACCTGCTCTCGGTGATCCTTGAAGCGGCCCCGGACGCCCGCGGGAAACTGATCGACCGCGAACACGTCGTCCCGATCGCCCGCGAGTACCTGGCGGGAACGGTCGGCCTGGACCGGGTCGAGCTCTTCGGTGGAGACATGTTCACGTCAGTACCGGAGGGTGGCGACGTCTACATCTTCTGCCGGGTGTTGGCCGGCTGGTCCGACGACGATGCCGTCGCGGCCTTCGAGCACTGCCGCCGCGCAATGACCGGCCCTTCCTCCAGGCTACTGGTCATGGACCGCATGGTGGTGGACAACGGCACCACCGTGCTGCCCGCGCTATGGGACCTGCACCTGCTGATGACGACCGGTGGCGGGCACCGTTCCGTCGATCGATTCCGGTCCCTGCTGGACCGGGCGGGCCTGGACATCGAACGGATCGCCGAGCTTCCGATGGAAACCACCGCGCTCATCGCCGCACCGCGCGCCTGACCCCCCTGCGCGGTCCGTGGCAGCACCGCTCCACCCACCGCTCCCTGCGTTCCCGCACCACATCCGCCGGGCCGACGGCGCGGTCCCCTGTTGCCACGGACCGCGCCGGACAACACGGCCACGCACGTCGTGCCCGCTCCGGCGACGGCCGGCGACACGGGGCGTCCCCGGCGTATCCCCTCCCCACGTCCCGAGTCCCCCTCCCCACCACGCCCGGATGATCCTCCCTCTCTCGGAAGAAGCCGCCCATGAAGGGCATACCCCCCATCCGTTCGTACCCCCTGCCCACCACCGCGAGCGTTCCCGAGAACGTCATCCAGTGGACTGCTGACCCCCGACGGGCGGTCCTTCTCATCCACGACATGCAGGGCTACTTCCTCAGGAGCTTCCCCGACCCGCTGCGCGCCGAGATCATCGACAATGTCGCCACCCTGCGCGAGCGCTGTGCGGCCGAGGGAGTGCCGGTGGCCTACACGGCGCAGTCCGGCGGGATGACCGAGCACGAGCGCGGCCTGCTCAAGGACTTCTGGGGACCGGGTATGCGCACGGAACCGGAAGACCGGGCGGTCGTGCCCGAGCTCGCCCCCGCCGCCGGCGACTGGCGCCTGACCAAATGGCGCTACAGCGCCTTCTTCCGCTCGGACCTGCTGGAGCGCATGCGGGCAGCAGGCCGCGACCAGCTCGTGCTCTGCGGTGTCTACGCGCACGTCGGTGTGCTGGCCACCGCACTGGAGGCGTTCACCAACGACATCCAGCCGTTCCTGGTCGCCGACGCCACCGGTGACCTCTGCGAGGCCGACCACCGACTGGCCCTGGACTACACGGCGCGGCGCTGCGGGACGGTCGTCCTGACCGACGAGGTGTTCCGGGCATGAGCGCGCCGACCGAGAACCCCGACCGCACCCCGCTCGACCGCGTTCTCTCCCTGGAGCCGACCGCGTTCGCCCTGCTCCACCGGCCCGGAGCGCATGCCGCGCCGGCCACCGTCGACGTCCTGGTGGGGGACATGGCCCAGCTCCGGTCGTTGGCGGACATCCCGCTCCACGACAGCGGTGCGAACGTGCCCGTTCCACGGCAGGAAGTCCTGGTGCTGGTGCCCTACCGGCAGCTCACCGAGCGAGGGTTCGCCGTCCCCGACGACGGGGAACCGCTGCTCGCCATGACCGTCACCGCGCAGCAGACGGCCACGGTGCCCGAACTCCTGGCCCGCATCCCACAGATACCGCTCCGGCTGGTCGACCAGCACTTCGACACGTCGGACGAGGAGTACGCCGAGACCGTACGCCGGATCGTCACGGACGAGATAGGCATCGGAGAGGGCGCCAACTTCGTCATCAGGCGGTCCTTCCTGGCCTGCCTCAGCGACTACTCGCCGCGCCACGCCCTGTCCGCCTTCTGCGCCCTGCTGGCCCGGGAGCCGGGCACGTACTGGACCTTCGTCATCCACACCGGGGAGCGCACCTTCGTGGGCGCCACCCCGGAGCGCCACGTCTCGCTGAGCGGCGGAACGGCCGTGATGAACCCCATCAGCGGCACCTACCGCTACCCGCCCGCCGGACCCACCCTGCAGGGCGTCACAGAGTTCCTCGCCGACCGCAAGGAGACCGAGGAGCTCTACATGGTGCTCGACGAGGAACTCAAGATGATGGCGCGGATCTGCGAGCGCGGGGGCCGGGTGACCGGGCCCCACCTGAAGGAGATGGGGCGGCTGGCCCACACCGAGTACTTCATCGACGGCAGAACCGACCTCGACGTACGCGACATCCTCCGCGAGTCGATGTTCGCCCCCACGGTCACCGGCAGCCCGCTGGAGAGCGCCGCGCGTGTGATCAGCCGGTACGAGCCGCAGGGGCGGGGCTACTACAGCGGGATCGCCGCGCTGATCGGTACGGACGCGGACGGCGAACGCACCCTCGACTCCGCCATCCTGATCCGCACCGCCGACATCGATGCGGGCGGCCGGGTGCGGATCGGGGTCGGCGCCACAGTCGTGCGCCACTCCGATCCGTTCTCGGAGGTGGCCGAGACCCACGCCAAGGTCTCCGGGCTGGTTTCCGCTCTGCAGTCCGGCGGCGCCTCCCGTTTCGGACAACACCCGGAGGTGGTGTCCGCGTTGCGGCGTCGTAATGCGGACATCGCGGGCTTCTGGCTGAAGGACCACGCATCACACCGGGCGGCGGTGGCCGAGTCGGTGCGGCCGGCGGGGCTGACGGGGCTGAAGACGCTGGTGATCGACGCGGAGGACTCCTTCACCGCGATGCTGGGCCTGCAACTGGACGCGCTGGGACTGCAAGTGGCGATCCAGCGCTTCGACGACGCCACGCTCGACGGGTACGACCTGGTGGTCATGGGCCCGGGCCCCGGCGATCCTCGCGCGGACGGCGATCTGAAGATCCTCCGCCTGCGGTCGGTGGTCGACGAACTCCTGGCCCGACGCCGGCCCTTCGTCGCCGTCTGCCTGAGCCACCAGGTGCTCAGCAGGAGGCTGGGACTGGACCTCGTACGTCGTGACGCACCCAACCAGGGCGTGCAGCGGGGGATCGACCTGTTCGGTGCGCGGGAGCAGGTGGGGTTCTACAACACGTTCGCGGCCCGCAGTACCGAGGACCGGCGCCACGTCGACGGCGTCGGACCGGTGGAGATGAGCCGTGACCCACTGACCGGTGAGGTGCACGCCCTGCGCGGCCCCCGTTTCACCTCGATGCAGTTCCACCCCGAGTCGGTGCTCACCGTCGACGGGCCCCGCATCGTGGCCGCCTCGATCCGGAGGGCGCTGGGTCATGCGGCTTGACATCGTGTGGTGGGACCTGGACCAGTCCTCCGCGACCATCGACTCGCTCCGGGAGCACCTGCGTCAGGACGCGGTCGAGCAGTGGGCCGGCGTCCGCGGGTTGCGGCTGAAGTTCTGGATGGCGGACCGGGACCGCAACCGGTGGGGCGCGGTGATGGTGTGGGAGGGCGACCGGCCCCAAGTCCTCCCGCCGAACCGGGCGTCCGAACTTATCGGCTGTCCGCCGACCCACCGCTCGGTCTTCACCGCCGAAGCCGTCGTGGAGGGCGCGTACGCGCTGGCCGCCCTCCATGGGACCGGCCCGGTGTTCACGGCGTAGGGCCAACTCACACATTACGGAGATCCTCATGCACGAGTACGTGGTTGTGGACGCCTTCTCCCGCACTCCGCTCGAAGGCAACCCCGTGGCCGTCTTCTTCGACGCCGACGACCTCACCAGCGACCAGATGCAGCGCATGGCCAAGGAAATGAACCTGTCGGAGGTCACCTTCGTGCTCTCCGCCCAGCAGGGCGCAGACGCCCGGATCCGGATCTTCACACCGGTCAACGAGCTGCCGTTTGCCGGTCATCCGTTGCTCGGAACGGCCGTGGCTCTCGGCGAGGTCAAGAAGACGGACAGCCTGCGGCTGGAGACAGCCATGGGCATCATCCCGTTCGAGTTCTACGACGACGGGGGAGTAGCCGTCCGGATGCGGCAGCCGGTGCCGACGTGGAAGCCGTACGAGCGCGTCAAGGAACTCATTCAGGCGCTGGGGGTCGAGTCGTCGACCGTACCGGTGGAGATCTACCGCAACGGGCCCCGCCACATCTTCGTGGGACTGTCGAGCGTGGCCGCGCTGTCCGCTCTCGACCCCGACCACCGCGCCCTGGCCCAGTTCCCCGACATGGCCGCCAACTGCTTCGCCGGCAGCGGCACGCACTGGCATACGCGGATGTTCTCGCCGGCCTACGGCGTGGTCGAGGACGCGGCCACGGGCTCCGCGGCCGGACCGCTCGCCGTCCACCTCGCCCGGCACGGGCTCGCCGAGTACGGGCAGGAGATCGAAATCCTCCAGGGGGCCGACATGGGCCGCCCTTCCTACATGTTCGCCACCGCCCACGGGTCGGGGGACCGCGTCGACGACGTCCGGGTGGGCGGCCACGGCGTTGTCGTCGCCCGCGGCGTCATCCATGTGTGAATGCGCGAGAGCGAGGTTGTGATGGGTACCAGCAGGCTGGAGAGTCTCACCGGCGAGATCGGTCTCGACTTCCCCGAATACGAGGCACCACCACCGGAACCGATGCCGCTCGTGAAGCAATGGATCGAGCAGGCCGTCACGCGCGGTGTCCGGGAACCGCTCGCGCTGGCGCTGGCCACTGCGGACGCCGAGGGCCGCTCCTCCAACCGGATCGTCGCCGTCCTCGAAACGACCGAGCAGGGCCTGGTGTTCACCAGCCACAGCACCAGCCGGAAGGGCCGCGAGCTGTCCGCCACGGGCTGGGCGTCCGGCGTGCTCTACTGGCGGGAGACGGGCCGGCAGCTGATCCTCTCCGGCCCCGTGGCGCAGATGTCCGACGCCGAGTCGAACGCCCTGTGGTTCGGCCGCCCGATCCCCCTGCACGCCATGTCGGCGGCGTCCCGGCAGAGTGAGCTGCTCGAGGACGTCACGGCCCTGCGCGCCGAGGCCGAGCGCCTGTCGGCCAGGGGTACGGCGCTGCCCCGCCCGGCTCGGTTCGTCGGATACCGGCTGTGCCCGGCAGCCGTCGAGTTCTGGAGCGCGGACCCGGACAGGATGCACCGCAGGCTGCGCTACGACCGTCATGGCGACGGCTGGCGCACAAGCAGGCTGCAGCCTTAGGGAGTTCGACGACGAGGCCCGGGCCGCCGACGGCCCCGGGGCGGGACGCCAGAGCCGCCACTGGTGGCGCGTCGCCGGAGCGAACTTCCCGTCCCGGCATACGGCGCGGCCCCACCCACCCACTCGCGCAGGCCTGCGGCCAGGTCCTGCCAGTCCACCCGGCATCAGCCGACCGCCCTCGGCACACCACCGTTCCCCATACGAAAGGAGTGGCCCGTGAGGGACAACGCCCCGAAGGTACCGGCTGCGCCGGACTCCTCGTCGCGAAAGCCGGGCGTGAGCCGGGCGCTACGGGCGTGAGCCGACCGCCAGGTGAGGGTGAGCGGCCCGGCCGGGACCGCCCGCTGGGCTGTCTGCCGGAGCCGGCGTCGGTCGAGTTCTGGCAGGCCGACCGGAAGACCCGTCGCACCAGAGACTGCGTGACGAGCGTGACGGTTCCGGCCGGCGTGCGGACCAGCTCCAACCCTGACCGTGCTCCGGATCATGTACTCAAGAGGAAGAAGGGCAAGGCGATGTGTGGAATTACGGGCTGGGTCTCGTTCGACCGGGATCTGACTCAGCGGCGCACGCAGCTGGACGCCATGACGGAGACCATGGCCTGCCGGGGCCCGGACGCCGGAGGCGCCTGGCTCGACCGGAATGCGGCGCTCGGTCATCGGAGGCTGGCGGTCATCGACCTCGAAGGCGGCATCCAGCCCATGGTGGTGCCCACCGACGACGGCCCGGTGGCGCTCACCTACAGCGGTGAGGTCTACAACTACACCGAGCTCAGGAGCGAGCTGATCCGCCGGGGTCACCGGTTCGAGACCCGCAGCGACACCGAGGTCGTGCTCCACGGCTACCTGGAGTGGGGCGAAGCGGTCGCCGAACGGCTCAACGGCATGTTCGCGTTCGCCGTCTGGGATTCCCGGGTCGAGAAGCTCGTGATGATCCGCGACCGGATGGGCGTCAAGCCGCTCTACTACTCCAGCACCGACGACGGTGTGATGTTCGGCTCCGAGCCGAAGACGATCCTCGCCAACCCGCTGGCGGACCGCGCGGTCGACCTCGCCGGCCTGCGGGAACTGTTCAGCCTCACCCAGACGCCGGGCAGTGCGCTGTGGTGCGGAATGCACGAGGTGCTCCCGGGCGGCCTGGTCACCGTCGACCGCTCCGGCCTGCGAGAGCACCGCTACTGGACGCTCCCCACCCGTCCGCACACCGACGACCGGAAGACCACCGTCGCCACCGTGCGCGAACTGCTCGAGGACATCGTCAGCCGCCAGCTGGTCTCCGACGTCCCGCGCTGCACCCTGCTCTCCGGTGGTCTGGACTCCAGCGCGATCACCGCGCTGGCCGCCGCCAAGCTGGGCCGGCCCGGGGAGCACGGCGAGCCCGGCGAGAAGGTGCGCAGCTTCGCGGTGGACTTCGTCGGACGGAACGACCACTTCGTCGCCAACGTATCGCGTGGCACGACGGACGCCCCGTACGCGCTCGAGGTGGCCGCGCACGTCGGATCGCAGCACGAGTCCATCGCGCTCGACAACGCCGCGATCGCCGACCCGGACGTGCGCCGGGCCGTCATCACCGCGCGGGACAGTCCGTTCAGCTTCGGTAACGTGGACACTTCGCTCTACCGGCTGTTCCAGGCCATCCGACAGCAGTCCACGGTCGCCCTGTCCGGCGAGTCCGCCGACGAGGTCTTCGGCGGGTACCAGTGGTTCCACCAGCCGGAGGTCCAGGCCGCGCAGACCTTCCCCTGGATGGACGTCTTCGTCACCGGCCCGCAGGCCCAGTCGTCGCACCGGTTCAACGCCGACATCACCGCAGCCCTCGACCTGCCCACCTACATCCGTGACCGCTACTCCGAGGCGGTCGGCGAGGTCGAGCGGGCCGAGGGCGAGAGCGACCACGAGATGCGGATGCGGGTGATGTGCCACCTGCACCTGACGCGCTTCGTCCGGATGCTCCTGGAGCGCAAGGACCGGATCAGCATGGCCGTCGGGCTGGAGGTCCGGGTCCCCTTCTGCGACCACCGCCTCGTGGAGTACGTCTACAACACCCCGTGGTCGTTGAAGACCTTCGACGGCCGGGAGAAGAGCCTGCTCCGCGCCGCGACGGCCGACCTGCTGCCCAAGTCGGTGCTGAACCGGGTGAAGAGTTCCTACCCCGCCACTCTGGACCCGCACTACAACAGCGCGCTGCTGCAGCAGTCCAAGGAACTGCTCACGACCGACGACCCGGTCTTCGACCTGGTCGACCGCAGCTGGCTGGAGGACATCACACGGCAGGACCCGGCCTCCATGCCGATCCACGTCCGCAACGGCGTGGAGCGCCTGCTCGACCTGAGCACCTGGCTGGACATCCACCGCCCCGAACTCCGCCTCTGACACCGAGTTCCGGTCGATTGCGGACGGCATCGAGACAGCACCGCTGGTGCCTGCGAACGGACACGGTCGCAGGCAGCGGTGGGCAGTCGGCCGCATTCACCGCGTCAATATCCACGTCCATACAGGAGGAACGTTGTGTCTGAATCCGTCAATTCTCAGGGATTCAGCGACGAGGTCGAGCTGCGTCGCATCAACCGCGCCACCGTCGAGCGCTACATGAATACCAAGGGTCAGGACCGGCTGCGTCGGCACGAGCTGTTCACCGAGGACGGCATCGGCGGTCTGTGGACCACTGACACCGGTGGACCCGTCGCCACCCAGGGCAGGGACCGGCTGGCCGAGCACGCCGTCTGGTCGCTGAAGTGCTTCCCGGACTGGGAGTGGTACAACATCCAGATCTTCGAGACCCAGGACCCCAACCAGTTCTGGGTGGAGTGCGACGGACGCGGAAAAATTCTCTTCGGCGACTACCCGGAGGGGTTCTACGAGAATCACTTCCTGCACTCGTTCGAGCTGGACAACGGAAAGATCAAGCGGGAGCGGGAATTCATGAACCCGTTCCAGCAGTTGCGGGCTCTAGGTATTCCGGTTCCGGAAATCAAGCGCACCGGAATACCGGCCTGACAGGTACAACAAGACCGCTGGATCGGAGTACGTCTTGGAAGACGTAAAGCGGGAGATTCGTATACGCGGGGCATTGCATCAACCCGAATGGAGCGACCTTTCACAGGCTGGCCGGGTAGGCGAGTCACTCGCCACGCGCCCCACTCTCATACAGGCCGACGACCTGACCACGCTGCGGACTCTGCTGGGCACGGTGGCCCTCGGCGAAGCCATGGTGCTGCAGTCCGGCGACTGCGCCGAGGACCCGCAGGAATGCACACGCCACCATGTCGCACGGAAGATCGCGCTGCTCGACCTGCTCGCCGGGTCGCTCGGCCTGATCACCGGCAAACCCGTCCTGCGGGCAGGACGTATCGCGGGGCAGTTCGCCAAGCCCCGTTCCGAGTCCACCGAAGTGATCGACGGCGCCGAACTCCCCGTTTTCCGGGGACACATGGTCAACGGCCCGGAGCCCGACCCCGAAAGGCGCCGGGCCGATCCACTGCGCATCCTCACCGGCTACATGGCCGCCTGTGACATCGTCGAGCACCTGGGCTGGCGCGACCGCGCCGCAGGGCGCGAGGTCGTGGAGCCGCTGGTGTGGACCAGCCACGAGGCACTGCTGCTCGACTACGAGATACCCATGCTGCGCATGGACGACAAGGGCCGGATGTTCCTGGGCTCGACCCACTGGCCGTGGATCGGTGAGCGCACCCGCCAGGTCGACGGCGCCCACGTTGCCCTGCTCGCCGAGGTGAGCAACCCCGTGGCGTGCAAGGTCGGCCCCACCATGGAGCCCGACGAACTGCTCGCCCTGTGCGAGAAGCTCGACCCGTGGCGCGACCCCGGGCGGCTCACCCTGATCGCACGAATGGGAGCCGACGCCGTCAGCGACCGGCTGCCCGGCCTCGTGGAAGCCGTACGCGGCGCGGGTCACCCCGTCGTCTGGCTCAGCGACCCTGTGCACGGCAACACCGTCACCGCGCCCGGCGGTTACAAGACACGGCTCGTGGAGACCGTCTCCCTGGAGGTCTCCCGCTTCGTCCAGGCCGTGCGCGTCGGCGGCGGCGTCGCCGGCGGACTGCACCTGGAGGCGACGCCGGACGACGTCACCGAGTGCGCCTTCACCGAGGCCGAACTCGACTCCGTCGGGGACCGCTACACATCCTTCTGCGATCCCCGCCTCAACCCGTCGCAGGCCCTCGCCGTGGTCTCGTCCTGGACTGCCGGCACCGCATGAACGGACCCGCCCGCACGTCCCGATCTGCCCGATGGGCCTCCTGTCGGCGTCCCCGGCCACCCGATGACCGCCATGCCCGACGCCTCCACGGCCGCCGCGCTGGTCGCGGTCGCCGAGGAGTAGCGCAAGAGCGCGGCTGATTCTCCCCAGATTCTCCCCAGCGGCCTCAGCCCCGACCCGGGAGCCGACGATCGGAGCTGCACCTCCTCGCTGCAGCATCTCCCGCGGCGATCACTCAGAGCCAGTCCTTGCGCTTGAAGATGACGTACAGACTGGTACATACAACCGCCATCAGGACGATCGCGAAGGGGTACCCGAACACCCAGTGCAACTCCGGCATGCTGTCGAAGTTCATGCCGTAGATCGTGCCCACCAGCGTCGGGGCGAACAGAATCGCCGCCCACGACGAGATCTTCTTGATCTCCTCGTTCTGCTCGAAGCCCGCCTCGGCCAGCGCGCGCATCTCGGCGTTCTGCTGTTGGGTGACCAGGGTCGCGTTGACCGTGAGGATGTCGGTGAGGGCCTGGCGGAAGCCGTCGACGCGTTCGCTGGTGTGGGTGACGTGGTCGGCGACGTCGCGGAGGTAGCGCTGGAGTTCCTCGTCGGTGCCGTACTTGGCGAAGCCGGCCATCAGCGCGTGCAGCATGCCGACCAGGGGGCGGGTGGCGCGCTGGAACTCGACCATCTCGCGCGAGAGTTCGTAGATACGGCGGGAGACCTCGGGGTCGCCGCGGAAGACCTCGGTCTCGATCTCGTCGATGTCGTTCTGGACGCCGGAGACGACCGGCACATAGCCGTCGACGACGGAGTCGAGGATCGCGTAGAGCACGGCCTCCGGGCCGAGCTTCAGCAGTTCCGGTGTGTCCTCCATGCGGCGGCGCACCGCCGAGAGGTCCGGCGCCGCGCCGTGGCGCACCGTGATCACGAAGTCCGGGCCGACGAACAGGTGCAGTTCGCCGAAGTCGACCTCCTCGGGCGCGTCCAGATAGCGGGCCGCGCGCAGGACGACGAAGAGGGTGTCGCCGTACCGCTCCAGCTTCGGGCGCTGGTGGGCCTCGAGCGCGTCCTCGACGGCGAGCGGGTGCAGGTCGAACTCGGCTGCCAGGGAATGGAGTTCGGACTCGGTGGGGCGGGCAAGGCCGATCCAGGCCATGCCGTCCGGCTCGTCGCGGAGCTGCCGGAAGGTGTCGGCGAGGGTGACGGGTGAGGCGACCCGCACGCCGTCGCGGTACAGCGCCGCCTGTACGACGCTGCCCGCCTCCGCCGGCTCCGGCGCCGGCGGTTCGGAGGGGGGCGCGGGGGGCTGGACGGGAGGCACGGCGGGCGGGGTCAGGGCCCGGCGCCAGGCCGACTTCCTGCCGTTCTTCGAGGCTGCGCGGGCGCGTCGCTCTGACATCGCGGCTGCCTCCACTGTCGAGTCGTCTCGAAGCCTGTCTCGGACGTACGTCTGCGTGATCACGGAGCACGAGCAGGATATACGGGGCAAACGACGTCGGCGTGCGAAGCCTGTCAAGGTCCGGTAAGCCTTGCGGACAGAAGGTGTCCGCAAGCCTCGCTACCGTGCTGAACATGACGAAGACGAACGGGCCCGTCCTCACCCCCCGAGCCCTCAACCGCGCCACCCTCGCCCGTCAGCACCTCCTCACCCGCTCCTCGCTCTCGGCGCTCGACGCGGTCGAGCACCTGCTCGGGCTCCAGGCCCAGAACGTGAAGCCGCCGTACTACGCGCTCGCCGCCCGGCTCGACGGCTTCCGGCCCGAGGAACTGTCGCAGGCGCTTCAGGCGCGGGACGCCGTACGCATCGTCACCATGCGTTCGACCATCCACCTGCACACCGCGGAGGACGCCCTCACGCTGCGGCCGCTCGTGCAGGGGGCCCGGGAGCGGGAGCTCCACAACTTCCGCAAGGGGCTCGTCGGCGTCGACCTCGACCGGCTGACCGCGCTCAGCCGAAAGCTGGTCGAGGAGGAGCCCCGCACCATGCAGCAGCTGCGTGAGGCGCTGCTGGTCGAGTGGCCGGACGCCGATCCGCAGTCGCTCTCCGTGGCCGCACGGTGCAGGCTGCCGCTCGTGCAGGTCACCCCGCGCGGCCTGTGGGGCAGAAGCGGTCAGGTCGCGCTCACCACGGTCGAGCACTGGCTCGGCCGCCCCGCCGAGCCCGTGCCCACTCCGGACGCCACGGTCCTGCGCTACCTCGCCGCCTTCGGGCCCGCCTCCGTCAAGGACATGCAGACCTGGGCCGGTCTGACCCGGCTGCGCGACGCCTTCGAGCGCCTCCGCCCCCGGCTGGTCACCTTCCGCGACGAGCACGGCGTCGAGCTCTTCGACCTCCCGGACGCTCCGCTCCCCGACGCGGACACCCCGGCCCCGCCGCGCTTCCTGCCGGAGTTCGACAACCTGCTCCTCTCGCACGCGGACCGCACCCGGGTGGTGCCGCCCGAGCTCAAGGGGCGCTACTGGCAGGGCAATCGGGCGTACTGCACCCTGCTCGTCGACGGGTTCCTGGCGGGCCTGTGGCGACTGGAGGAGGAGTCCCTCACCATCGAGCCCTTCGGTGAGCTGACCGGGGCCCAGCGCGAGGACGTGGTGGAGGAGGCCGAGCGGATGCTGACGACCATGGCGGGCCCGTCCTCGTTCGACATTCGGTTCGGGACCGTCCTGAGCTGATCCCGGCAGGCCGGGGCGGCCCCGGCCGTCCACCGCAGGGGGCTTACAGTCCAGGGCATGGAACTGCGGCAGCTCAGCTACTTCGTGACCGTCGCCGAGGAGCTGCACTTCGGGCGGGCGGCGGAGCGGCTGCACATCGTCCAGTCCGCGGTGAGCCAGCAGATACGGCGTCTGGAGCGGGAGTTGGGCGCCGAGCTGTTCGACCGCTCGCCGCGGCACGTACGGCTCACGGGTGCGGGGGAGCGGCTGCTCCCCGAGGCGCGGACGGTGCTCGCCGCGGCGGAGAGGGCGCGTACGGCGGTCGCTCCGCGGCAGGGGCTGCGGATCGGCACGAGTGCCGGACTCGGGGAGCATCTGGACCGGGTGCTGGTCGCGTTGTCGAAGCTCGCTCCGGACGTGCCGGTGGAGCTGGTGTCCGTGCCGACCGGCGAACGGCTGGCGCGGGTCGCCGACGGCCGGCTGGACGCGGCGTTCGTGCGGGCCCCGGAACCCGCGCCCGGTGTGCGGATCGTCCCGCTGTGGCCCGACCCGCTGGTCGCCGCCGTCCCGGCCGGGCATCCGCTGGCCGGCCAGGAGGAGCTGGCGCTCGGCGACCTGGCCGCGCTGCCGCTCAGCATCACCGCGCGCCGCAACAACCCCGCCCTGGTGGACCTGGTCGTCGGGGCCTGCCACGACGCCGGGTTCGAGCCGGTGCCCGGGCCGGTGAGCGGTTCGCTGCAGGACACCCTCGCGACCATCGGGACGCGTCCGCTGTGGACGGTCGTGTACGCCTCGCAGGCGCGGGTGCTGCGTGCGCCCAGGGTCGCCTTCGTGCCGTTCAGGGCGCCCGGCCTCGCACTGACCGCGGGCCTCGCGCTGCCGGCGGCGGTCGCACAACCCTCGCCCGGAGTGGCCGCACTGCTCGCGGCCTGCGGCGATCACGAGAACTGATCGCTGCGCTCTCCGGCTGCTTCTTGGTCGGCGGCGCCCCGCGCGATGAACTGAACTCCGTCAGCCTCGCAGGCGCCACCGAGCGGCACGAGGCGCCATACACAGCCGTACTCAAGGGAGTTCAGTCATGCCCATCGTCACCATTCAGCAGGGTCCGCGCGATGTCGAGCTCAAGCGTGACCTCGTCAAGCGCGTCACCGACGCCTTCGTCGACGCGTACAAGATCCCGGCCGAGACCGTGCAGGTGTGGATCCACGAGGTGCCGACGGACAGCTGGGGCGCCGCCGGGAAGCTGATCGCCGACAAGTAGGCGGGTGGAACGGCAGGCGGATCACATGGATAGGGGGCGGGGGGGGGGGAGGGGGGGGGGG
>NZ_JBMNDS010000066.1:0-57603 GCF_052543295.1 Streptomyces sp. SAS_270 | reverse complement strand
CCCCCCCCCCCCCCCCCCCCCCCCCCCCCCCCCCCCCCCCCCCCCCCCCCCCCCCCCCCCCCCCCCGCCGCGCCGCTCTCGTCACGCCATCCAGCGGTCCGGCCGCGCCTCCCGACGCCCCGTGCGGGAGCGGTCGGCCTGCGACCGGAGCAGCTGCGCGGCCTCGTGGGCGTCCCGCAGCCGGGCCGTCACCGTCTTGTTGGCCCCCGTGTCCACGTGGACGTCGGCGACGCCCCTGAGGCGCGCCCAGGGCCCCTGCTTGAGTCGTACGCTCTGCACCTTCGCGTGCGGCACCAGCGACAGGGTGCGGCGCAGCAGCCCGTGCCGTGCCGCGAAGACGGTGTCGGTGACGGCGAGCCCGTACCCCCGCCACCACAGGGGCACGCACCACCCCGCCCGGCGCGGCGGCCGTGACAGGGACGAGGGCACCGTCACCCCCGGAAGCACCTGCGCGATCACCGACTCGGCGATCGCGCGCGGGGCGACCGGCACGAGCACGGAGTTGGAGGACCCCGCCACGTCCAGCTCCACCCGCACCCAGCCGCGCCGCCGCCACAGCAGCGGTTCGACGATCCGTACCGTCTGTACGCGGCCGGGGGGCACCGTCTCGTGCGCGCGGTCGAGGAGTCCGTGGTCGATCCGGAGCCCGTCCGGGGATTCGCCGACCGTCCAGTCGTACTCGGCGACGAACCGCCCCACGCTGCTCGCGCCCGCCGTGCCGAGCAGCGGCAGCCCGGTCGCGAGGACCGTCCACAGGCTGTGGGTGGCGAACCAGAGCAGCGGCGGCACGACGAGCGCGGCGGCCAGGGAACCCCAGGTCGCGCCGGTGAGCACGAGGGACACGGCGAGGACGCCGGCGGGGATGTGCAGCAACTGCCGTACCGGCGCCTCGCCCACCTCCTGCGCGGTCTCGGGCGTGAACCCGGCCGCGCGCGCGAGGAGTTCGGCGCGCAGGGCCCGTGCCTCGCCCTCGCCCAGATAGGCCAGTTCGTCCTTCTTGGCGGCGCCGATGACATCCAGTTTGAGCTTGGCGACGCCCGCGACGCGGGCCAGCAGCGGCTGGGTGATGTCGACAGCCTGGAGCCGGTCGAGCCGGATGTGCGCGGTGCGCCTGAACAACAGGCCGGTACGGATACGCAGTTCGGACCCGGTCACCGCGAAGTGGGTGAACCACCAGGTCAGAAAGCCGTAGAGGGCGGCGGCCGGCACCAGCACCGCGAGTCCGACGAGCAGCGCGGTCGTGGTCAGCCGGGTCAGTTGGTGCTGCGCCTGATCGGGATCGTGCACGGCCCACCCGGCGATCACGGCGACCGGCGCCCAAGCCCGCCGCAGCGGGGTGACGGGGTGGAGACGGCGTTCGGTCAGCGGCTTCTCGTCAGGCACGTCAGTCCCGCCAGGCACGTCAGTCCCGTCAGGCACGGCGGACGCGGCAGATACCGCGGTGGCCTGCGTGATCTTCGGCGTCACCTCCGCGTCACGGGCGTCACGGGCGTCACGGGCGTCACGGGCGTCGCGCGAGGGCGACGGCGGCGGCGTGGTCACAGCCCCGCCGATCGGGCCTCGCCCAGCTCTGTCAGCCGGTCGCGCAGGCGTTCGGCCTCGGCCGGGTCGAGGCCCGGGATGCAGGCGTCCGTCGCGGCGGCGGCCGTGTGCAGCTGCACGCTGGCGAGCCCGAAGTGGCGTTCCACAGGGCCCGAGGTCACTTCGACCAGCTGCATCCGCCCGTACGGCACCACGGTCTCCTCGCGCCACAGCACACCCCGGCTGATCAGCAGGTCGTCCGCGCGCTCGGCGTACCGCCAGGAGCGCCAGTTGCGGCCGAGCAGCACCCAGCCCCACGGGATCCCGGCGAGCGGCACCAGCGCGAACGCCGCCCAGGTGAGACCGGCGAGCCAGCCCACCAGCAGCGCCACGGCGAGCGCTAGCAGCCCCAGCCACACCACCAGCAACAGGCGCCGCATGCGCAGCAGCCCCGGCGGCAGCCCGTTCCACACGGGCCCGCCCCCGGCGCCGTCCGTCATCCCGGTGGTCTTCATGCTCCCCGTCTCCATGTGGCCAGCGTACGTACGACAGACTGTCCCCATGACTCCCACGACGGAGACCATGGTCGGTATCGGCGGCGCTGCGGAGAGCACCGACATGGTGCTCAACATCGGGCCCCAGCACCCGTCCACCCACGGCGTGCTGCGGCTGCGGCTCGTGCTCGACGGTGAGCGCATCCAGCACGCGGAGCCCGTCATCGGCTACATGCACCGCGGCGCGGAGAAGCTCTTCGAGGCGCGCGACTACCGCCAGATCGTGATGCTCGCCAACCGCCATGACTGGCTCTCCGCGTTCTCGAACGAGCTGGGCGTGGTCCTCGGCGTGGAGCGGATGCTGGGGATGGAGGTCCCCGAGCGCGCGGTGTGGATGCGCACGCTGCTCGCGGAGCTGAACCGCGTCCTGAACCATCTGATGTTCCTGGGGTCGTACCCCCTGGAACTGGGCGGAATCACACCGATCTTCTACGCCTTCCGGGAGCGCGAGGAGCTCCAGCACGTCATGGAGGAGATCTCCGGCGGGCGCATGCACTACATGTTCAACCGCGTCGGCGGCCTCAAGGAGGACCTTCCCGCGGGATGGGCCACGCGTGCGCGCGCGGCTGTCGCCGACGTCCGCTCGCGGATGAACGTGTACGACGAGCTGGTGCTCGGCAACGAGATCTTCCGGGGGCGCACGCGGGGCGTGGGCGTCCTGACGCCGGAGGCCGTGCACGCCTACGGAGTGAGCGGGCCCATCGCGCGCGCCTCCGGCGTGGACTTCGACCTGCGCCGCGACGAGCCGTACCTCGCCTACGGGGAGCTCCAGGACACGCTGAAGGTGGTCACGCGCCAGGAGGGCGACTGCCTCGCCCGCTTCGAGTGCCTCCTGGCGCAGACCCACAACGCCCTGGAACTCGCCGACGCCTGCCTCGACCGGCTCGCGGAGCTGCCGCCCGGGCCGATCAACCAGCGCCTCCCGAAGGTGCTGAAGGCCCCCGAGGGCCACACGTACGCGTGGACCGAGAACCCCCTCGGCATCAACGGCTACTACCTGGTCAGCAAGGGCGAGAAGACCCCGTACCGGCTGAAGCTGCGCTCGGCCTCGTACAACAACATCCAGGCGCTCACCGAACTGCTGCCGGGCACGCTGGTCGCGGACATGGTGGCGATCCTGGGGTCACTGTTCTTCGTCGTCGGGGACATCGACAAGTAGGCCGAGCAGGCGGCCGCGCAGTTCCGGGTCACCCGCGGGCTGGAGCAGCCAGCCGAAGTCGCCGAGGCCGCCCGGCGCGGTGAGTTCGGCGGCCGCACCGGCGCCCGCGAGGGCGCGCACGTACGCAGTCGGGTCCGTGGACGCGAGTGAGAGCGAGGGGCGTGCGCCGCTCACGCCGAGCGCGCGCAGTGCGTGCCGCTGGGTGATCACGCGACCTCCGGGCAGCCTGCACGCGTCCAGTGCGACGTGTGCCGTGATGTCGCACGACCCGTCCGGCACGGGCGCCGTCTCGCGTCCCGCGCGAAAGCCGGTGAGCGTCCCGAACGGCGGTCGCGCCCCGGCGCGGTGCGCGTAGTCGGCGGCGACGGCGAGACCTCGGTCGAGGCCCGCGACGGCGGCGGCCCAGGCGAAGTCCCTGGGGAGCCCGATCTCGGCACGGAAGCCCTCGCGCAGCCCGGCCTCCTCGCGAGCACCGGGTCCGTCGTCGGCGAGCGGCCACCATCTGCGCAGCCACTCCCCGTCCGCCCCCGCGACGGGCTCCCCGAGGCGTTCGGTCCCGTCCCGCCGTACGAGAACCAGCCGGGCCACGCCCTGTGCGTCTGCCTCGGCGACGTCGAGCGGCACGTTGTCCAGCCACTCGTTGGCGAACAGCAGCCCGGTGATCCCCTTCGGGGGCTCGGCGCACCACTCGATCCGGTGATCAAGATCACGTGGGCGGTCGGCGCGTTCGACGGCGTACGCACGCACCCGGGAGGCCACGTCGGCGGGGAGTTCGGCGAGGACTCCCGTCACCAGTTCGCCGCGGCCCGCCGCCATGTCGACGAAGGCGAGCGCCGCCGGGTGCCCCAGCGCGGCGTCGACCCGGCACAGCAGCCGGGCCACCGCACCGGCGAAGAGCGGGGACGCGTGCACCGACGTACGGAAATGGCCCGCCGGCCCCTCCGGCCTGCGATAAAAGCCCGACGGCCCGTACAGAGCCTCCTCCGCAGCCTCGCGCCAGCCGCGCCACTCACCCGCCGTCCGATCCGTCACGGCGCCAGGCTAAGCGCCGCCGGGCACCCGGGGATGCGCGGGGCGACCGGTCGGCGCACGCCTCGCTGTGCGCTCCCCGGCGCGCTCCGGAGCGTGCTTCCCGGCGTGCTTCAGGATGCGATCCCGGAGGAGATCCGGGACGCGATCCAGGCGTCACGGACCAGGGAGCCTCCACCTTGGGGAGTACGCGCGCCGTTCGCGGATCGGTCCTCCGGTTGACCCCTGCACGCTGCACGCTTCCCTACTCTGGGTTACGTGCAGCGTCTCTATGACTTCCTCCGCAGGCACCCGACATGGGTCGACAGCTTCTGGGCCGTCGTCCTGCTCGGGATCTCCGCCATGAGCGGATCCGCCCGCGGGGGAGAGGACGGGGGAACCCACCTCGCCGTCGTGGCGGTCCCGATCACCGTCCTGCTGTGCCTGGTCATCGCCCTGCGCCGGCGGATGCCCGAGACGATGCTGCTGCTGACCGCCGCCGTGGGCCTGGCCCAGCTCGTCCTGAACATGGCGCTGGTCCCGGCCGACTTCGCGATGCTGGTGATCGTCTACACGGTGGCCGCGGACGGTGCCCGCTGGGCCTCCCGGTTCGGACTGGTCGCGGGCCTGTGCGCGGCGCCGCTGTCGCAGATCCGCTGGCCGGACGAGCACTCCAGCGGGTTCGGCCAGGTCATGGCGGCCGTCTTCCTCAGCGTGCCCTTCGCGCTGGCCTGGGTCCTCGGCGACTCCATCCGCACCCGCCGCGCCTACCTCGCCCAGCTGGAGGAGCGCGCCGCCCGTCTGGAGAAGGAACGCGAGGCGCAGTCCAAGGTCGCCGTCGCCGCCGAGCGCGCCCGGATCGCCCGCGAACTGCACGACGTCGTCGCGCACAACGTGTCGGTGATGGTGGTCCAGGCCGACGGCGCCGCCTACGTCCTCGACACCGCCCCCGACCAGGCGAAGAAGGCCCTGGAGACGATCTCCGGCACCGGCCGCCAGGCCCTCGCCGAGATGCGCCGCCTGCTCGGCGTCCTGCGCACCGGCGAGCACCAGGAGGGCGGCGAGTACGTGCCGCAGCCCGACGTCGAACAGCTCGACGACCTCATCGAGCAGTGCCGTACGTCGGGCCTGCCCGTCGACTACAAGGTCGAGGGCACCCCGCGCCCGCTGCCCAGCGGCGTCGAGCTCACGGCGTACCGCATCGTGCAGGAGGCGCTCACCAACACCCGCAAGCACGGGGGCCCGAACGCGGGCGCGAGCGTCCGCCTGGTCTACTTCGACGACGGCCTCGGACTGCTCGTCGAGGACGACGGCAAGGGCGCCCCGCACGAGCTGTACGAGGACGGGGGCGTCGACGGGCAGGGGCACGGCCTGATCGGCATGCGTGAGCGCGTCGGCATGGTCGGCGGCACCCTGGACGCGGGCCCGCGCCCCGGTGGAGGCTTCCGCATCAGCGCCCTGCTGCCCCTCAAGCCCGCCCACTGACACCTGTACACACCCGCGCCCACCGACCTCCGTACGAATGTGAAAGGGACCCCGATGGCGATCCGCGTGATGCTCGTCGACGACCAGGTGCTGCTGCGCACCGGCTTCCGGATGGTGCTCGCCGCCCAGCCGGACATGGAGGTCGTCGCCGAGGCGGGCGACGGCGTCGAGGCCCTCCAGGTGCTGCGGGCGACCGCGGTCGACGTCGTGCTGATGGACGTCCGCATGCCGAAGCTGGACGGCGTGGAGACGACCCGCCGCATCTGCATGGAGTCCGACCCGCCGAAGGTGCTCATCCTGACCACCTTCGACCTCGACGAGTACGCCTTCTCCGGGCTGAAGGCGGGCGCCTCCGGCTTCATGCTCAAGGACGTGCCGCCCGGCGAACTGCTCGCCGCCATCCGCTCCGTGCACAGCGGCGACGCCGTCGTCGCGCCCTCCACCACCCGGCGCCTGCTCGACCGCTTCGCGCCGATGCTGCCCAACGCCGGCAACGAGCCCCAGCACAAGGAGCTGGAGCGGCTCACCGGCCGCGAGCGCGAGGTCATGATCCTGGTGGCGCAGGGTCTGTCCAACGGCGAGATCGCGGCGCGGCTGGTCCTGTCGGAGGCGACGGTGAAGACCCATGTCGGCCGCATCCTGACCAAGCTCGGCCTGCGCGACCGCGTCCAGGTGGTCGTCCTCGCGTACGAGACGGGTCTGGTGCGCGCCGGAGGGAACGGCTGAGAGCCGGGCAAACGGGGGCGTGACCCGGGCGTGACCGGCGCCCACTAGGGTCTGCGCATGCTCCTGTGGATCAACGGCCCCTTCGGGGGCGGCAAGACACAGACCGCACACGAGATCCAGCGGCGGCTGCCCGGCAGCGTCATCTGCGATCCCGAACACGCCGGCTTCGGCCTGCGCCGCATGCTGCCACCCGAACTGCGGGGCGACTTCCAGGACCTGGCGTCCTGGCGGCAGGGCGTCGTCGAGGTGCTCGACCTCGCCCTCACCAAGCACGACGGCCCGGTGATCGTCCCCATGACGGTCACGGACTCCGGGTACTTCGACGACACGGTCGGACGGCTGCGCGAACTCGGCCACGACGTAAGGCACTTCACCCTCCTCGCCGAGCGCGAGACCGTACTGCGGCGGCTGCGCGAGCGCGGCTTCGGGCACCTCCTCGGGTACGTCGCGGGCAAGGACGCTCCGCTGCGCCGCGAGAGCTGGGCCGTGCAGCAGCTCGACCACTGCCTGGAACGGCTGCGCGAGCCGGAGTTCGCCGAGCATCTGTGGACGGATCACACGACGGTGCCGAAGACCGCTGACCGGATCGCCGTGCTGGCCGGGCTCACCCTCACCCCGAACAAGGAGGGCGCACTGCGCACGCGGCTGCGTCAGGTGCGGATCGGCGTCAGGCACATCCGGTTCGACTGACGCTCCGAGAACCGGGTGTCAGCGCAGGATGCCCTCCAGGAAGTCGCTGCCCAGCCGAGCCACCACGGTCACGTCCAGCTGGTGCAGTACGTACCGGCCGCGGCGGCGGGTGGTGAGCAGGCCCGCCTTCTTCAGCACGCCCAGGTGCCGGGATATCTCCGGTGCCGTCATCCCGTGCATCTGCGCCAGCTCGCCCGTGGTGTACGCGCTGCGGGCCAGATGGCGCGAGATCCGCATCCGGACCGGGTGGGACAGCGCGCTCATGCGCCGGGACAGCTGCTCGACCGAAGGCGGATCGCTCAGCTCGGACGTGCTGACCGGGTAGTGCAGCACCGGCTGCCAGCCGTACCGGTGGAGCACCATGAGATGGGGGCGGCCGAGGCTGGTGGGGACGAGCAGGAGGCCGCCGTCCGCGGTGACCGTGCGGCCCTCCGTGAGCTTGTCGATGACGATCCGCCCGGCGCTCTCGTCCAGCGCCACCGCGGGGGACACCGCGGCCAGCGCTTCCGTGAGGCCCTTGCGCCGCAGCAGCTCCGTCTTGTGCCGGGCGTCGGCCGCGAGCTGGTGGCGCAGCCGGGACCAGGCCTCCGCGAAGAAGGCCTCGTCGCAGCCCTCCAGGAACTGCCGCAGCCAGGCCCGAACGCTCGGCGGGTCCTCCAGCAGCCGCCGGGTGAACCGCACCTGCTGCGGACCGCGCGAGGCCGCCAGGTCCAGCGCGCGCCGCCGCACCGCGAGGTCGGAGAGCGCGTCGGGTCCCTGCGCGTCGTATGCCAGAGCGCAGGTGAACTCCAGCGCCGCGTCCACGAACTGCCGGTCGGTCAGCTTGTCCAGCAGGTCCAGGTCCTCGGGGAGCGTCGCGCCCGGGAGCGTGGGCCCGCCCGGGATGCCCGCACAGGGCAGGAACAGGTCCGAGAACGTCGACCGCCACAGGAAGTCGGCCTCGCACATCCGGTCCGCCAGGTGCGAGTCGAGCCGGGCGGTCACGCCGGTCGCCCAGCCCTGCAGCCCGGGGTGGTGCCCGGGCTCGGACAGTGCGTGCAGCGCCATGCCGAGCTCGGCCAGGGGGGAGGGCACGACGGCGATCCGCTCCCGTCGCAGCCCGGCGATGTCGATGTGCACGCTCATGACCACATGGTGCACCCCGGCACTGACAACGCGGCCGTCGATTGACGGCGGCCGTCAATCGAGGCGACGTACGCCCTGAACGGGTGCAGGCTGGGAGCACCGGGGCAGTCCGCGCGGGGCCTTCGGATCCCGTTACCCGTCCCGAGATTCCCGAAGAGGCGATCAGCCATGAGCATCACGCAGCAGTACCTCCTCGACACCCACCGCGCCCTGCAGCACGGCGAGGCCGCCCCGCCCGCGCCCGGCACCCACGACCGGCAGACCGTGCGCGAGCTGCGCGACTACCGGCGGTTCCGGGCCGTCCTGGCGGGTCGCCCGGCCCATGGGCGGATACGGGGAGCCCTGAGCAGGTGGCTGCACGCCCGCTCTGCTTCGCGCCCTACTTGCTGACCTCGCCGGGCAGCCGTCGTACGAAGTCCGCGACCGCCGCCTTCACGTCCCGCGCCGTCCACTCAAGACCCGGGGCCGCGACCGTGACCTCGGTGAACGCCAGACCGGGCCCGCTGCGGTCCCACCACTGGGAGAAGAGGGCGGTCTTCGTCTCCTCGGCCTGCCGCATCCCCGCTTCCATGAGGACCTCGGGCTCGTACGGCAGCCAGAGCTGGAACTGGTGGGTGTGCGGCTCCTCCGGGTGCACGCGCGCCCACGGGACCCCGGCCTCGGCGAACCCTTCGCGCAGCGCGGCGGCGACCACGCGCGCGTGGGCCACGCATTCCGGCAGCCGGGGAAGATCCCGATCCAGGCCGATGAGGGCCGACAGCGCGGTCGGGAACTGCTGGAAGAGCTGGCCGCCGTACCGGTGCCGCCAGGTCTTCGCCTCGTCGACGAGCGTCCTGGGGCCCGCGATCGCCGCGCCGCCGAAGCCCTGGACCGACTTGTAGAACGACACGTAGACGCTGTCCGCGAGGCCCGCGATCTCTTCCAGGGTGCGGCCGAAGTGCGTGGTGCACTCCCACAGCCGGGCCCCGTCGAAGTGCACGACGGCGTCCCGCGCGCGTGCCGCCTCGGTGACCGCTTCGAGCTCCTCCCAGGAGGGCAGCACGAAACCGGCGTCCCGCAGCGGCAGTTCGAGCATGAGAGCCCCGAAGGGCTCCTCGAAGTCACGCACCTCGTCGGCGGTCGGCAGCCTGGGCTCGGTGGTCACATGGACCGGGCGCAACCCGCTGACCCGGCTGAAGGCGTGCCGTTCGTGGACCTCGGGGTGGCTGAGCGGATGCAGTGCCACCGTCGGGTCGCCGGTGCGGCCCGCCCAGCAGCGCAGGGCGACCTGCTGGGCCATCGTGCCGCTGGGAAAGAAGGCGGCCGCTTCCTTGCCGAGCAGGGCCGCGACACGCTCCTCCAGGGTCTCGACGATCCCGCCGCCGTAGATGTCGCTCTGTTCGTCGAGGTCGTAGGCGCCCTCCGCCGCCTCGGTCAGCCAGGCCAGCCGTTCGCGCACCGTGTACAGGAACGGAGGCCGCCACATGACACGCTCGGCCCCGCGCCGGGCGGCCAGCCGCCGCTTCCGCTTCTGCTCGGCCGTCTCCTGCGCCGTCTGCTCACCCGTATCGCTCATCTCCGGATCATGTCGTGAGCGGCCGCGGCCGGGCATCCCATTTCCGCTCGCCGAAGCCGTGGGGAAACCCACAGCCTGTGGACAACCGACCGGCCCTCGAACCAATCGCGTTAACATGACGAGAAATCGTCCGGTACATCGTCCGGTACCCCGAGCGGACTGGAACGGGAAGGCCGCCGTCGAGTGAGTACATTCCAACAGCCAGACCCCAGGGACCGCCCCGCGCGGCTCACCGTCGGCGTGGTCGGCGCCGGCCGTGTCGGCCCCGCCCTCGCCGGGTGTCTCCAGCTCGCCGGGCACCGCCCGGTGGCCGTCTCCGGCGTCTCCGACGCCTCCGTGCGGCGGGCCGCCGAGATGCTGCCCGACGTGCCCGTGGTGACCCCGGCGGAAGTCCTGCGGCGCGCCGACCTGGTCCTGCTGACCGTCCCGGACGACGCCCTGCCCGGACTCGTCGAGGGCCTCACCGAAACGGGCGCCGTCCGGCCCGGACAGTTGCTCGTGCACACCTCCGGGCGCTACGGCACGCGCGTACTCGACCCCGCGCTGCGGGCGGGCGCACTGCCGCTGGCCCTGCACCCCGCGATGACCTTCACCGGCACCCCCGTGGACGTCCAGCGGATCGCCGGCTGCTCCTTCGGCGTCACCGCGCCCGAGGAACTGCGCCTCGCCGCCGAGGCCCTGGTGATCGAGATGGGCGGCGAGCCCGAGTGGATCGCCGAGGACAGCCGCCCGCTCTACCACGCCGCCCTCGCCCTCGGCGCGAACCACCTGGTCACCCTGGTCGCCGAGTCCATGGAGCTGCTGCGCGCCGCGGGCGTCGAAGCCCCCGACCGGATGCTCGGCCCGCTCCTCGGCGCCGCCCTCGACAACGCCCTCAGGTCGGGCGACGGCGCCCTCACCGGGCCGGTCGCACGCGGGGACGCGGGCACCGTCGCCGCGCACGTCGCCGAGCTGCGCAAGCACGCCCCCGGGACCGTCGCCGGCTACCTGGCGATGGCCCGGGCGACCGCCGACCGCGCGCTCGCGCACGGGCTGCTCAAGCCCGAACTCGCCGAGGACCTCCTCGGAGTCCTCGCCAACGGCACCGAGGGAGACGCCGGATGACCACCACCCTCCTGCGCACCGCCGACGAGCTGCACGCGCGCGTACGGGGCGGCCGCCGCGCCGTCGTCATGACCATGGGCGCCCTGCACGAGGGCCACGCCACACTGGTCCGCACCGCCCGCGAGATCGCCGGACCCGAGGGCGAGGTCGTCGTCACCGTCTTCGTGAACCCGCTGCAGTTCGGCAAGGGCGAGGACCTCGACCGCTACCCGCGCACCCTGGACGCCGACATCAAGATCGCCGAACAGGCGGGTGCGGACGCCGTGTTCGCCCCCTCGGCGGACGAGGTCTACCCCGGCGGCGAGCCCCAGGTGCGCATCAGCGCCGGCCCCATGGGCGAACGCCTCGAAGGAGCCGTCCGCCCGGGCCACTTCGACGGCATGCTCACCGTCGTCGCCAAGCTGCTGCACCTCACCCGCCCCGACGTGGCGCTGTACGGGCAGAAGGACGCCCAGCAGCTCGCCCTGATCCGGCGGATGGTGCGCGACCTGAACTTCGGCGTGGAGATCGTCGGCGTGCCCACCGTCCGTGAGGAGGACGGGCTCGCCCTCTCCAGCCGCAACCGCTACCTCTCGCCCGAGGAGCGGCGCACCGCGCTCGCCCTCTCCCAGGCCCTGTTCGCGGGCAGTGACCGGCACGCCGCCCAGGAGGCCCTGCGCGCGCGGGCCCGCGAAGTGCCCGCCACGCACGCGCGTGCCGAGGCCCTCAGCGCCCTCGGCGAGTCGCGTGCGGCCGCCGACACGCACGCCGTCGCCAAGGCGGAGCCAGGCGGCCCCCAGGGCGTCCGCCAGGCCGCCCGCCTCGTCCTGGACGAAGCCGCCCGCGTCCAGCCGCCGCTGTCCCTGGACTACGTGGCCCTGATCGACCCGTCCGACTTCACCGAGATCGAGGACGACTTCACCGGCGAGGCGGTCCTCGCCGTCGCCGCCCGGGTCGGGACAACCCGGCTGATCGACAACATCCCCCTCACCTTCGGAGCCGCTTCGTGACCGGCACAGGTACGGGTACCAGCACTGGTACCGGCATACGACTGCACGCGCCCGCCCCGGGCTGGTCCCTCACCGCGGACGTCGTGGTCGTGGGCTCCGGCGTCGCGGGCCTGACCGCCGCCCTCCGCTGCGAGGCCGCGGGCCTGACGACCGTCGTCGTCACCAAGGCCCGCCTGGACGACGGCTCCACGCGCTGGGCGCAGGGCGGCATCGCCGCGGCCCTCGGCGAGGGCGACACCCCCGAACAGCACCTCGACGACACACTGGTCGCGGGCGTCGGCCTGTGCGACGAGGAAGCCGTACGCATCCTCGTCACCGAGGGCCCCGACGCCGTACGCCGCCTCATCGCGACCGGCGCCCACTTCGACGAGTCCGAGGAGGGCGACCTCGAACTCACCCGCGAGGGCGGCCACCACCGCCGCCGCATCGCGCACGCGGGCGGCGACGCGACGGGCGCCGAGATCTCCCGCGCCCTCGTCGAAGCGGTACGCGCGCGTGGCCTACGCACGGTCGAGAACGCGCTCGTCCTGGACCTCCTCACGGACGCCGACGGCCGCACCGCCGGAGTCACCCTGCACGTCATGGGAGAGGGCCAGCACGACGGCGTGGGCGCCGTGCACGCCCCCACCGTGGTCCTCGCGACCGGCGGCATGGGCCAGGTCTTCTCCGCGACCACCAACCCCGCCGTCTCCACCGGGGACGGCGTCGCGCTCGCCCTGCGCGCGGGCGCCGAGGTCAGCGACCTGGAGTTCGTCCAGTTCCACCCGACCGTGCTGTTCCTCGGCTCGGACGCCGAGGGCCAGCAGCCGCTGGTCTCCGAGGCCGTACGCGGCGAGGGCGCCCACCTGGTCGACGCCGGCGGTGTGCGCTTCATGGTCGGGCAGCACGAGCTGGCCGAGCTCGCGCCCCGCGACATCGTCGCCAAGGGCATCACGCGCCGCATGCAGGAGCTCGACGCCGAGCACATGTTCCTCGACGCCCGGCACTTCGGCGCCGACATGTGGGAGCACCGCTTCCCGACGATCCTCGCCGCCTGCCGCGCCCACGGCATCGACCCTGTCACCGAGCCCATCCCTGTCGCCCCGGCCGCCCACTACGCCTCCGGCGGCGTCCGCACGGACTCCCGGGGCCGTACGACCGTGCCCGGCCTCTACGCGTGCGGCGAGGTCGCCTGCACCGGCGTCCACGGCGCCAACCGGCTCGCCTCCAACTCCCTCCTGGAGGGACTGGTCTACGCCGAGCGCATCGCGGCCGACATCATTGAGGGCCACGCGGAAAACGGCCTCCACGCGCGCGTGCCCGTACCCGTCCCGCACCCCGAGAAGCCCGCGCACCCGCTGCTCGCCCCCGAGACCCGGTTCGCGATCCAGCGGATCATGACGGACGGGGCGGGCGTCCTGCGCTCGGCGCAGTCCCTCACACAGGCCGCCGACCGCCTCCAGCGGCTGCACACGGACGCGCGCGACGCCCTCGACGAGAACGGCAAGACGGCCGAACCCGGCGTCGACACCTGGGAGGCCACCAACCTCCTGTGTGTCGCCCGCGTCCTGGTCGCCGCCGCCCGGCAGCGCGAGGAGACCCGCGGCTGCCACTGGCGCGACGACCACGCCGACCGGGACGACACAGCCTGGCGGCGCCACATCGTCGTACGGCTGAATCCTGACCGCACCCTCGCCGTGAACCCCACGGACACAGCAGACTTCCCCCCGACCAGCCGGCCCCGGCCGACGGCGCACCGTACCCAGGAGCAGTGACCGAAGTGAGCACCCCCGACCTTCCCCTCGCCGAGAGCGGCGGCTGCGGCGACGGCTGCGCCTGCGGCGCCGACACGGACGAGGCGTACATGGAGTGCGGCCTCGACCCCGCGCTCGCGCAGCTCCTCGCCGACGCCGGCCTCGACCCCGTCGAGGTCGAGGACATCGCGAACGTGGCGATCCAGGAAGACCTGGACCACGGCGTGGATGTCACGACCGTCGCGACGATCCCCGAGGACGCCGTCGCCACCGCCGACTTCACCGCCCGCGAGGCGGGCGTCGTCGCCGGTCTGCGCGTCGCCGAAGCCGTCATCTCGGTCGTCTGCACCGACGAGTTCGAAGTGGAGCGGCACGTCGAGGACGGCGACCGCGTCGAAGCCGGACAGAAGCTCCTCTCCGTCACCACCCTCACCAGGGACCTCCTGACGGCCGAACGCAGCGCGCTGAACCTCCTGTGCCGCCTCTCCGGCATCGCGACGGCCACGCGCGCGTGGGCGGACGTTCTGGAGGGCACCAAGGCCCGCGTCCGCGACACCCGCAAGACGACGCCGGGACTGCGCTCCCTGGAGAAGTTCGCCGTACGGTGCGGCGGCGGCGTCAACCACCGCATGTCCCTCTCGGACGCGGCCCTGGTCAAGGACAACCACGTGGTCGCCGCGGGCGGTGTCGCCCAGGCCTTCAAGGCGGTCCGCGAGCTCTTCCCCGAGCTGCCGATCGAGGTCGAGGTCGACACCCTGCACCAGCTGCGCGAGGTCGTCGACGCGGGCGCCGACCTGATCCTTCTGGACAACTTCACGCCCACCGAGTGCGAGGAGGCCGTCGCCCTCGTCGCCGGCCGCGCCCTCCTGGAGGCCTCGGGCCGCCTCACCCTCGGCAATGCCGAGGCGTACGCGAAGACGGGCGTCGACTATCTCGCGGTGGGCGCGCTGACCCACTCCGCGCCGATCCTGGACATCGGCCTCGACCTGCGAGCTGCGGAGTAACGCGGTCATGCTGCTGACCATCGACGTGGGCAACACACACACCGGCCTCGGCCTCTTCGACGGCGAGGAGATCGTCGAGCACTGGCGCATCTCCACGGACGCCCGTCGCACCGCGGACGAGCTCGCCGTGCTCCTCCAGGGCCTGATGGGGATGCACCCGCTGCTCGGCGACGAACTCGGCGACGGTATCGACGGCATCGCCATCTGCTCGACCGTCCCCTCGGTCCTGCACGAGCTGCGCGAGGTGACACGCCGCTACTACGGAGACGTACCGGCCGTCCTGGTCGAACCCGGCATCAAGACCGGCGTTCCGATCCTGATGGACAACCCCAAGGAGGTCGGCGCCGACCGCATCATCAACGCGGTCGCGGCGGTCGAGCTCTACGGGGGCCCGGCGATCGTCGTCGACTTCGGCACGGCCACCACCTTCGACGCGGTCTCGGCGCGCGGCGAGTACACGGGCGGCGTGATCGCCCCGGGCATCGAGATCTCCGTCGAGGCCCTCGGGGTCCGCGGCGCGCAGCTCCGCAAGATCGAGCTGGCCCGTCCGCGTGCGGTGATCGGCAAGAACACCGTCGAGGCCATGCAGGCGGGCATCGTCTACGGGTTCGCCGGGCAGGTCGACGGGGTCGTGACCCGGATGGCCCGCGAACTCGCCGACGACCCGGACGACGTCACGGTCATCGCCACGGGTGGACTTGCTCCGATGGTCCTCGGCGAGGCCTCGGTCATCGACGAACACGAGCCCTGGCTCACCCTCATCGGCCTCCGCCTGGTCTACGAACGCAACGTCTCCCGCACCTGACCACGTCCACCGGCCCCGGGCACCCTCCGCTTGAACGGTCACCCGGGGTGGGTGGGCAAACCCCTCTCACCCTTTGTTTCCTTCGCGCCCGGTGTGGGTGCCGGCCGGGGGTGGGTCACGCAACTCGGCGCTTACGAGGTGCCGCTGCGCCCACCCGTGCCGCCCCTGGCGGCACGATTGCCCGCAGAAACGAGGCTTCGCCGGCCCCCAGCGCCACACGCACGCCCCCACGCACCCGCAGTCGTGTACGCACGGAAGGGTCCGTGCCGGTACGTCTCTGCCCGTCGCGTAGCCGGCCCCCAGCCAAGCTCCGCCGTACTCGACTCCCGGGCAGTACGCCCACGCGGCGACGGGCAAGACGTACCGGCACGGACCCGACCCACCCACCGCACCCCCCTGCGACACGACCCAAGGCGCCCCCGCCAGCAAAACGCGGATTTTGTCTGATTAGCGCGTATCGTCGCCGCATGCCCACGCCATACGGATCCCGCGGCGGCATGGCGTTCGGTGCGGAGGAGCTGCGTGTGCTCCGTCGCGCTCTCGCCCTCGCCCTCCACCCCAGCCCCGCCTCGGCCGAGGACGTCCAGGACTGTCTCCGTGTCGCCGAGTCCGTCGACGAGGCGACCCGCGAGGGGGCCAGGCTCCGGGCCTTTCTGCTGGCCGACCTCACCCGCTACCGGGCGGCCCTGCCCGGCACCGCCGCCGGCTACCTCGCCCTCCTGGAGGAAGTCCTCGGCAACGGCTACCGGCCGAACCCCGACGACCTCGCCGCGCTCCGCGCCCTGCGCGGCAACCCCGCCGCCGCAGCCCTCCTGTACCGCTGCCGCACCCTCGCCGAGCAGGACGTACGCACCCGCCTCGCAGACCGCGGCCGCGCCACCGCCGCCGTCACCGCCACAGTCCCGGCATCCCGCACCCGTCTGCACGCCCTCCCGGGCGGCCGAGCAGCCGGCGAACCGGCGAAGAAGCCCACGGAAAGGCCCGCGGGAAAGCCCGGCGATCCGGCAGCCCGCCCCCCGGTCAAGACCCCCCGCCCCATCCCCACCCCCGGCGAGGTCTTCCCCCCTCGCCGCAAGCCGACCCCGCCCCCGGCGAACCCGCCGCAGCAACTCGCGGCGGGCTGAGCCGCTCCGGGGAAGTCCAGGCACGTCTCCACGCCGCCCGGCACGGGGAACGCGCCCGCACTTCCCCGGATCCGCTTCGCTACTCTGGAGCCATGGACTACGTCTCCGCGCTCGTGCCCCCCGTAGTGATGGCCGTGTTCTTCATCGGGCTGATCGTGACGATCGTGAAGACGCAGGGCGGTGCGAACAAGGCCAAGGAGGACGCGTTCGTCGACGCGGCCCTCGCGAGCGCGGAACACACCCGCCAGGCCTCCCGGGACACCGACACCTGAGATCCGAGCGGCCTCCGAGCGGTCCCGCCCCACCGGCGTACGACTCATTTTTCCGAGTCGTACGCCCTTTTTGTTCCTGTTTGTCGGTGAAAGCGCACGTCCGCCACGCCATTAGTGACATCTCCCACTATTGTTCTGAGGGTGCCTCGCCCATTGGGAGAACTCGAAGACGCGGTCATGACGCGGGTGTGGAAGTGGAACCGCCCGGTGACCGTTCGAGAAGTCCTGGAAGACCTTCAGCAGGAACGGTCCATCGCGTACACCACGGTGATGACCGTTTTGGACAATCTCCATCAGAAGGGCTGGGTACGCCGCGAGGCGGAAGGCCGGGCCTATCGATATGAGGCGGTCTCCACCAGGGCCGCCTACGCCGCCGCGCTGATGAACGACGCCTGGTCGCAGAGTGACAACCCGGCGGCCGCTCTCGTCGCCTTCTTCGGGATGATGAGTGAGGAACAGCGGCAGGCTCTGACCGACGCCGTACGCATGGTGCAAGGCCCCGAAGCGACCGAAACGCGGGGAACCCCCGATCGCCCCGACGAGAACCCCGCCTCGGTCCGGGACGACACCGGGCGATAGCGTCCGCACATGCCAGCAGAGCATCCCGCAGAGCTTCCGACAGAGCTTCCCGCGGCGCTTCCCGCGGAGCCTCGCGAAGCCACCGCAAAAGCCGTCACCGTCCGCCGGGCCAGGACCGGCGATGTCGCGGCCGTGCGCCGCCTCCTTGACGCGAACGTCCGACGCCGCATCCTGCTCGACAAAGCAACGGTGACGCTTTACGAGGACATCCAGGAGTTCTGGGTCGCGGAACGGGACGACAACGCAGAGGTGGTCGGCTGCGGCGCACTGCACGTGATGTGGGAAGACCTCGCGGAAGTGCGCACTCTCGCGGTGAACCCCGCGCTCAAGGGCGCCGGCGTGGGCCATCAGTTGCTGGAGAAGTTGCTGCAGACAGCCCGTTGGCTCGGTGTTCGCAGGGTTTTCTGTCTGACCTTCGAAGTGGACTTCTTCGCGAAGCACGGCTTCGTGGAGATCGGTGAGACACCCGTTGACACAGACGTCTACGCCGAGCTACTGCGTTCCTATGACGAGGGCGTGGCAGAGTTCCTCGGTCTCGAACGAGTGAAACCGAACACCTTGGGCAACAGTCGGATGCTTCTGCATCTGTGATCGCCGACAGCTATTCCGGCGGAGCTCCATGCCCAGGTTCCCTATGTCCGAAACGCGCACGTTTCCGGTCTTCCCGGAGCAGATGAGTCTCCCCCAGGGGTTTGTGTTTTTCCGGCAAAAGCGGTTTGCTTTCCGACGTACTGCAGTACTGCATATAACAGGGGACGTGAAACAGCGGCTGTCGCCGCAGACCTCGGCCCTCAAGTTATCGATGAAAGGAAATCCGGTGGCACAGAAGGTTCAGGTCCTTCTTGTCGACGACCTCGACGGTGGCGAGGCGGACGAGACCGTGACGTTCGCGCTGGACGGCAAGACGTACGAGATCGATCTCACGACCGCCAATGCGGACAAGCTGCGTGGCCTTCTTGAGCCCTACGTGAAGGGTGGTCGTCGTACCGGAGGCCGTTCTTCGGGTGGACGCGGAAAGGCGCGCGCCGCTTCGGGTGGCAGCCAGGACACCGCGCAGATCCGCGCGTGGGCCAAGGAGAACGGTTACGAGGTCAACGACCGTGGCCGCGTTCCCGCGTCCATTCGCGAGGCCTACGAGAAGGCCAACGGCTGAGCGCTCGCGCTCCGCAGTCGTACCCGGTGGCATTGCGTTGCCATCGTGTCCACAAGTCGTACGAGGTCGGGGGCGCCCCCCACGCCCCCAACGGCCGACAGTGTCGGCAGCGAGGGTTCGATCTCGCACCCCGGCTCGGGGGGCCGCAGCCACATGGCGGCCCCCTGCGACCCGGCCTGTGAACCGTCCAGGCCCGGCGGCGGGGGAGCCGCCATGGTTCCGCCCGCGCCGATCCCGCTGAGATCCAGCGCGAGGGAGCCCCACTCCAGCCAGTCGAGCAGCCCCGGCAGTTCGTCCGCGCCGCCCGCCGCCACCAGAACCCGCATCCGGTCTCCGTGGAGGACCACTGGAGAGGCGGGGCCCAGATGCCGCAGCGCCGCGAAGCCCGCCTCCGCCGGTACCTCCAGGACGTCAAAGCGCAGCCCCGTCACCAATTCCACCGGATATCCGGAATTTTCAGGACGACCGGGCACGGTTGCCCAGCCCAGTGCGTTCTCATACCAGTGCCGTACGGGATCGCCCGTGTCGAGCGGCCGACGGGGGAGAGGAACGGTGGGGCTCGTGGGAACCATGACAGGAGCAACAGCGAGAAAGGCCCCGGAGTTACGCTGGGTGTCCCGGTGAATGCGCACAGTGCGGATCTGGGGGGCGTTCAAGAGCGTGGGGCAGCGCAAGGTTGTTCGCCCGTAGCGGAGGGAACCGGTGCGCGCGGCATGGAGTGTCAGTGCGTGCGGGTAAGACATCCCTAGTGGGAGGGGCGACACGCGTGGCTCGGGCATCTCACGTTCGCCATCGGCGTACAGATGGTGAGGGTATCTGCCTGGCCTGCGGGAACATCGTCTCGCACCATCAGGTTGGAGCATATGTCGGCGTTCGGGGTCAGGAGGCTGTGTTGGTTCTCGGTCCGGTGTCGGCAGTTGGAATGAGCGGTCCCCGCTTGCGGGACTAAGCTGCGGAAGGACAGGGAGGGGAGCGTCCCCTTACTGCCTGACCGCTCTGAGGAGCGATTAACGATGTTCGAGAGGTTCACCGACCGCGCGCGGCGGGTTGTCGTCCTGGCTCAGGAAGAAGCCCGGATGCTCAACCACAACTACATCGGCACCGAGCACATCCTCCTGGGCCTGATCCACGAGGGTGAGGGTGTCGCCGCTAAGGCCCTGGAGAGCCTCGGGATTTCGCTCGAGGCGGTCCGCCAGCAGGTGGAGGAGATCATCGGGCAGGGGCAGCAGGCCCCGTCCGGGCACATCCCCTTCACCCCCCGTGCCAAGAAGGTCCTGGAGCTGTCGCTCCGCGAGGCCCTTCAGCTGGGCCACAACTACATCGGCACGGAGCACATCCTGCTCGGCCTGATCCGTGAGGGCGAGGGCGTCGCCGCCCAGGTCCTGGTCAAGCTGGGCGCAGACCTCAACCGGGTGCGGCAGCAGGTCATCCAGCTGCTCTCCGGTTACCAGGGCAAGGAGACCGCCGGCGCCAGTGGTGGTCCTGCCGAGGGCACCCCCTCGACGTCCCTGGTCCTCGACCAGTTCGGCCGGAACCTCACCCAGGCCGCTCGTGAGTCCAAGCTCGACCCGGTCATCGGGCGCGAGAAGGAGATCGAGCGGGTCATGCAGGTGCTGTCCCGTCGTACGAAGAACAACCCGGTCCTCATCGGCGAGCCCGGCGTCGGCAAGACCGCCGTCGTCGAGGGCCTGGCGCAGGCCATCGTCAAGGGCGAGGTGCCCGAGACCCTCAAGGACAAGCACCTCTACACCCTGGACCTCGGCGCGCTGGTCGCCGGCTCCCGCTACCGCGGTGACTTCGAGGAGCGCCTGAAGAAGGTCCTCAAGGAGATCCGCACCCGCGGCGACATCATCCTGTTCATCGACGAGCTGCACACGCTGGTCGGTGCGGGCGCCGCCGAAGGCGCGATCGACGCGGCCTCCATCCTCAAGCCGATGCTGGCGCGAGGCGAGCTGCAGACCATCGGTGCCACGACGCTCGACGAGTACCGCAAGCACCTCGAGAAGGACGCGGCCCTTGAGCGCCGCTTCCAGCCGATCCAGGTGGCGGAGCCTTCCCTCCCCCACACGATCGAGATCCTCAAGGGCCTGCGCGACCGCTACGAGGCGCACCACCGCGTGTCCATCACGGACGAGGCCCTGGTGCAGGCGGCCACGCTCGCCGACCGGTACATCTCCGACCGCTTCCTGCCGGACAAGGCGATCGACCTGATCGACGAGGCCGGTTCCCGGATGCGCATCCGCCGGATGACCGCGCCGCCGGACCTCCGTGAGTTCGACGAGAAGATCGCCGGCGTCCGCCGCGACAAGGAGTCCGCGATCGACTCGCAGGACTTCGAGAAGGCCGCCTCTCTGCGCGACAAGGAGAAGCAGCTGCTGGCCGCCAAGGCCAAGCGGGAGAAGGAGTGGAAGGCCGGCGACATGGACGTCGTCGCCGAGGTCGACGGCGAGCTGATCGCCGAGGTCCTCGCGACCGCGACGGGCATCCCGGTCTTCAAGCTGACCGAGGAGGAGTCGAGCCGCCTGCTGCGCATGGAGGACGAGCTCCACAAGCGGGTCATCGGCCAGAAGGACGCCGTCAAGGCGCTCTCGAAGGCGATCCGCCGTACGCGTGCCGGTCTGAAGGACCCGAAGCGCCCCGGTGGTTCGTTCATCTTCGCGGGTCCGTCCGGTGTCGGTAAGACCGAGCTGAGCAAGGCCCTGGCCGAGTTCCTCTTCGGTGACGAGGACGCGCTGATCTCCCTCGACATGTCGGAGTTCAGCGAGAAGCACACGGTGTCGCGTCTCTTCGGTTCGCCCCCCGGATACGTGGGCTACGAAGAGGGCGGTCAGCTGACCGAGAAGGTCCGCCGCAAGCCGTTCTCCGTCGTCCTGTTCGACGAGGTCGAGAAGGCCCACCCGGACATCTTCAACTCGCTGCTGCAGATCCTGGAGGACGGTCGCCTGACCGACTCCCAGGGCCGGGTCGTGGACTTCAAGAACACGGTCATCATCATGACGACCAACCTCGGCACGCGGGACATCTCCAAGGGCTTCAACCTGGGCTTCGCGGCCTCGGGTGACAAGAAGTCGAACTACGAGCGCATGAAGAACAAGGTCTCGGACGAGCTCAAGCAGCACTTCCGTCCCGAGTTCCTCAACCGCGTCGACGACGTGGTCGTCTTCCCGCAGCTGACGCAGGACGACATCCTCAAGATCGTTGACCTGATGATCGGCAAGGTGGACGAGCGCCTCAAGGACCGGGACATGGGCATCGAGCTCTCCCAGGCCGCCAAGGAGCTGCTGTCCAAGAAGGGCTACGACCCCGTCCTGGGCGCGCGGCCGCTGCGGCGCACGATCCAGCGCGAGATCGAGGACTCGCTCTCCGAGAAGATCCTCTTCGGCGAGCTGCGTCCCGGTCACATCGTGGTCGTGGACACGGAGGGCGAGGGCGAGACCCAGACCTTCACCTTCCGCGGCGAGGAGAAGTCGGCGCTGCCCGACGTCCCGCCGATCGAGCAGGCGGCCGGCGGCGCCGGTCCCAACCTGAGCAAGGAGGCGTGACCTCCGGGTCCGCCTGAGGAACTGAAGGGGCTGCCCCGGGACTTCGGTCCCGGGGCAGCCCCTTTTTCGCAACGCCGTTGATGGGATGCCGTTCATGACGATCCGGGTCGTAGTGGCCGACGACGAAGAACTGCTGCGCACCGGCTTCCGTCTGGTGATCGATTCCTGGGACGACCTGACGGTGGTGGGCGAGGCGGGTGACGGACGGCAGGCGGTGCAGTTGACCCACCGCACGCGGCCGGACGTGGTCCTGATGGACATCCGGATGCCCGGCATGGACGGAATCGAGGCCACCCGGCAGATCGTGGCCTCCGGCAGCACGGCCCGGGTGCTGATGCTGACCACGTTCGACGAGGACGAACACGTGCTGGCGGCGCTGCGGGCGGGTGCCGACGGGTACCTGCTCAAGGAGATGGAGTCCGCCGAGCTCGTCGGGGCGATCCGGGCCGTGGTGCGCGGGGACACGATGCTCGCGCCGGGCCTGACCCACCGGCTGCTGGAGCGCTTTCTGCGCACGGCGCCGGACGCGCGCCCGACGCCGCCCGCGCTGACCGGCCTGTCCGCGCGCGAGATCGAGGTGCTGACCCTGATCGGGCAGGCGCTGTCCAACACGGAGATCGCCCGCCGGCTGTCCCTGTCCGAGGCCACGGTCAAGCGGCACCTGGCTGCGGTGCTGCGCAAGCTGGGGCTGCGGGACCGCGTCCAGGCGGTGGTCGCCGCCTACGACCACGGTCTGGTCCGGCCGCGCGGCCAGTGAACCTCCTCCCCAGGGAGGAGGAGCCGCGCGGGTGATCCTGGCGGCCCATCGCGAAGTGCCCCTTCAGGTCGATCACGGGCGGGCGCCGGCGCCGTAGCGTCGCAGGCATGACGGATGCCCTGCCCCACCGGATGTACCTGCTGGCCTACGACGAGGCGGCGCGCGGCCCCTACGACCGCACCCGGACCGGGTTCCTGGTCCGGGTCGCCGCGCTCGTCGACCTCACCCTGCGCGGCCACCTGACGGAGCGCGAAGGGGCGGTGCGGGTGGCCGAGCCCGGCCCGGTGGGCGATCCGGTCCTGGACGGTGTGCTGGACGAGGTCGCCGCATCCACCCACGGCTGGAAGCACCTGGCGCGGCGCAACAGGACGCAGACACTGCAAGCCGTGGAGGACCGACTTGCGGCACGTGGACAGCTCACCGTCGAGGACGGCCGGATCCCGGTCCTGTCCGGGCGGCACACGACCGTGCGGGACCCGGATGCCGTACGGGCGCTGCGGGCACGCGTGACCGCGGTCCTGCGCGCCGCCGATTCGCCGCAGGAGGTCGCCCTGGAGGATGCCGCCCTGGTCGCGCTGGCTGCGGCCGGCCGGATCGGCTCGGTGGTGTCCGGAGAGGACCGGCGCCGGCACCGTGCGCGGATCGACGCCCTGACCGGCCGGCTCGGTGAACTCGCGCCGGGCCTGGAGACGGCGGTGCACGGCATGCGCACCACGATGATCGCCGCGCAGGGTGGGATGGGCGGCAGCTGACGCGCCCGCGCCGGACGCCATCGAAAAAGCCCTGCTCCGACCGGGGTGGACCGGGCGTTTCGGCGTAGTGCGCGTCACAGGCGGCAGGGCCCCGCTTCCGCCGCCCGGTGACATGACGCACAGGCGATATGTCCGTTACTAAGGCGGGTAGTGGAGGATGCCGTGAGGGAGGAGCGGGACCCGGTGGAGTGCGGTTAAACCTTGCTTCTGGAAGAAATCGGGCAGATCGCTCCTGGTGGGATGTCTGTCAAGAAGAGGGAAGTTTTCGGATGAACTACGAGCGAACGTCGTAGATCGGTGTTTTGGGGGTCGGCGGGGGTCGGGGTTACCAAGGGATGGTCCATCCGGCGAGTGCCTGGCGCCGGGTGGTTTCTGTGTCCCGTCCCCGTCCTGTCGAGGTCTCCATGTCGAAGCGCGCCACGATCCGCCAGTCCCGAACGTCCCTGCTCCGTACCCGCACCGCCGTGGTGGCCGTCGGGCTGGGAATGTCGGCCGTACTGGGTGCCGGGGTCGCGACCGCCGCCGACACCTCCCTCGCCGCGAGCGGCACCGACACCGCGGCCACCGCACTGCAGACGCAGGCCGCCGCTCAGGCCAAGGCCGCCGCCCATGCCAAGGTGGCCGCCAAGAAGGCCGCCGCCACGGCGAAGCGTGCCGCTGCCAAGAAGGCCGCCGCCACGGCGAAGCGTGCCGCTGCCAAGAAGGCCACCGCCACGGCGAAGCGTGCCGCTGCCAAGAAGGCCGTCTCCTGGGTCGACCCGGTGCGCAAGTACAAGCTCTCCGCGAGCTTCGCGCAGGCCGGCAACATGTGGTCGTCCACGCACAGCGGCCAGGACTTCGCGGTGGCCACCGGAACCCAGGTCGTCGCCGCGCACGGCGGCACCGTCGTCAAGGCCGGCGGCAACGGCGCCGGTGACGGGTCCGCGTACGGCAACGCCATCGTCATCAGGCACGGCAACGGGACCTACTCGCAGTACGCCCACCTGTCCCGGATCGACGTGAGGGTCGGGCAGGTCGTGGCCACCGGGCAGCACATCGCGCGCTCCGGCAGCACCGGGAACTCCAGCGGGCCGCACCTGCACTTCGAGATCCGTACGACCGCGAACTTCGGGTCCGCCGTCGACCCCGTCGCCTTCCTGCGCTCCAAGGGCGTCACGGTCTGACCCCTGGGTGATCAGGCGCCGCCGTGCGCCTGGGTCACCAGATCGATCGCGACCTCCAGGACTGCCTTGCGCTTGTCCTCGGGGTCGCCTTCGACGTCCTTGAGGACGAACATTCCGGCGTGCATCGTGAAGAGCGCGCTGACGCAGCGGACCTGGTCGGTCAGGGCGGACTCCGGTTCCTTGATGATGTCGAGCATCGCCAGCATGCGGTCCTTGAAGGTCTCGCCGACGCTCAGCTCGCGCACCGTCGCCTGGTTCTCCTGCATGAAGCGGAAGAGCGGGGCCGCGCCGGTCAGGGCCTCGCTGTAGCGGCGCAGGACCTCCTGCTTGGTCTCCAGGGTGTGCGGCTGCTGTTTGGCCCAGTCGATCAGCTCGTCCAGCGGCCGTGTCAGGTCCTGGAAGAGGCTGATGAGGATCTCTTCCTTGGTCTTGAAGTGGTAGTAGAGCGCCGCCTTCGTGACGTCGAGGTGCTCCGCGATCTCGCGCAGGGAGGTCTTCTCGTAGCCCTGCTCGGAGAAGAGTTGGAGCGCCACGTCCTGGATGCGCTGGCGGGTGTCCCCTCGCCGCTGCCGCTTGGTGCCGTCCATGGTGCCGCCCATCTTCGTACTCCTCACGCTCCCCGAGAATGCTCGTCGACGGACCGCCGACCGACCGTAGAAACGTACTTGACGCCCGGCTAGTTACGGGTCTATCTTCCCTCAGTGTAGCCAACTAGCCGGGCGGCAAGTAAGTAGCCGAGTGAAGGCAGAAGCAGAGACGCACGGCAGTGCAGACGCACAGCAGTGCAGAAGTACCGCATGTACCTAGGGGAGTGGGAACGATGGCGGACAACACGGGAACGGACGCGGTCGCCGAGACCGCCGCAAAGGAGAAACCAGCGCGCAGTGTGCGCGTCGTGGTCCTCGCGCTGATGATCGCGATGCTGCTGGCCATGCTCGACAACATGATCGTCGGCACCGCGATGCCCACGATCGTGGGCGAGCTGGGCGGCCTGGAGCGCCTGTCGTGGGTGGTCACCGCATACACGCTCGCGACCGCGGCCTCCACCCCGCTCTGGGGCAAGATCGGTGACATGTACGGGCGCAAGGGCGCCTTCCTCACGTCGATCGTGATCTTCCTGCTCGGGTCCGCGCTCAGCGGCATGGCCCAGAACATGGACGAGCTCATCGGCTTCCGCGCGATCCAGGGGCTCGGCGCCGGCGGTCTGATGGTCGGCGTCATGGCCATCATCGGCGACCTGATCCCGCCGCGGGAGCGCGGCAAGTACCAGGGCATGATGGCCGGCGTGATGGCGCTCGCGATGATCGCCGGACCGCTTGTCGGCGGCACCATCACCGACCACCTCGGCTGGCGCTGGTCGTTCTACATCAACCTGCCGCTGGGCGCCGTGGCGCTGGCCGCCGTCAGTGCCGTACTGCATCTGCCGAAGAAGCGGTCGCAGGCGCGCATCGACTATCTGGGCGCCGGTCTGCTGACCGTCGGCATCACCTCCATCGTGCTCGTCACCACCTGGGGCGGCAGCGAGTACGCCTGGGGCTCGGCCATGATCATGGAGCTCATCGGGATCGGCGTCGCCGCGCTCGTCGGCTTCCTCTTCTGGCAGACCAAGGCCGCCGAGCCGGTCATGCCGCTGCACATCTTCCGCAGCCGCAACTTCTCGCTGATGTCCGTCATCGGCTTCATCACCGGCTTCGTGATGTTCGGCGCCGTACTCTTCCTGCCGCTGTACCAGCAGTCCGTGCAGGGCGCGTCCGCGACCAACTCCGGACTGCTGCTCCTGCCGATGCTCGGCGCGATGCTGGTCACCTCGATGGTCGCGGGCCGGGTCACCACCAACTACGGCAAGTACAAGATCTTCCCGATCGTCGGCGGTGTGCTGATGTCGGTCGGGCTCTTCCTGCTCTCCGAGATGGACACCGACACCACCCGTCTGACGTCGGGGCTCTACATGGCCGTCCTCGGCGCCGGTATGGGTTGCCTGATGCAGGTCACCATGCTGGTCGCGCAGAACAGCGTCGAGATGAAGGACATGGGCGTCGCGTCCTCCTCGACGACCCTGTTCCGCACCCTCGGCTCGTCCTTCGGCGTCGCGATCATGGGCGCGCTGTTCAACAACCGGGTCCAGGACGTGATGAGCGAGCGCGCCGGAGCGCTGGGCTCCAAGATGACCGAGAAGTCCGCCCAGCTGGACGCGGCGAGCATGGCCAAGCTCCCCGAGGCGGCCCAGGACGCCTACAAGCACGCGGTGTCCAGCGGCACGCACTCCGCGTTCCTGCTGGGGTCCGTCATCGCGCTGGTCGCGCTGGTCGCCTCGGTGTTCGTCAAGGAGGTCCCGCTGCGGGGCTCCGCTCCGAAGCCGGCGGAGGACGCGGCGGCGGGCGAGTCGCCGTCCAAGGAGACCGAGGCCGTGGCAGGAGCGGTCTGACCTCCGGCAGTACGAAGGCCCCCGGCGTTGTCCGCCCCGGGGGCCTTCTCTCTTTTGCGTCCGGCGTCGGGGCCGGCCGCCGCTCAGCCGCCCGGCCTCGGATTCGGCCGCCGCTCGCCGCCCGACGTAGGCAGCATCGGATAGCTCCCCGTGTTCGTCGGCGCGTGCTCCGGCAGCCACAGGACCGCGACCGCGCCCTCGGCGGGTACGCCGTCCGGGGCGCCCGCCGGCCGCACGTTGCGGAAGGTCAGCCGGGCGCCCAACACCCGGGCCTGGCCTGCCGCGATGGTGAGCCCCAGCCCGTGGCCGCGGCCCGCGCGGTCGCTGCTGCCCGTGCGGAAGCGGCTCGGGCCGTCGGCGAGGAGCTCCTCGGGGAAGCCGGGACCGTGGTCGCGTACGCGGATCACGCGGCCCTCGACGGAGACCTCGATCGGCGGCTTGCCGTGCCGCGCGGCGTTCGCCAGAAGGTTGAACAGCACGCGCTCCAGGCGCCGCGGGTCCGTCGTGACCTCCGACTCGTGCACCACCCGCACCTCGATGGCGGGGTCCTTCGCGGTCACCCGCCGCGCCACGAACTCGCCCAGCATGATGTCCTGCAACTCGGCCCGCTCGGACGCGCCGTCGAGCCGCGCGACCTCCAGGACGTCCTCCACGAGGGTCCGCATGGCCTGCGCCCGGTCCCGTACGAGCTCCGTCGGACGGCCCGGGGGCAGGAGTTCGGCCGCGGTGAGCAGGCCGGTGACCGGGGTGCGCAGCTCGTGCGCGATGTCGGCGGTGACCCGGCGCTCGGCCTCGATGCGCTGCTGGAGCGCGTCGGCCATCGCGTCCACGGCCCGCGCGAGATCGTCGGTCTCGTCCCGTACGACACCGCCGATGGCGTCCCGTACACGGACGTCGGTCTCGCCCTTGGCCACCTGGTTGGCCGCCACCGCGGCCTTGCGCAGCCGCCGTGACAGCTGGCCGCCGATGAGCACACCGAGCGCGCAGCCGCCGAAGACGACCGCGATCGAGCCGATGACCAGCGCCTGGTCGAGGTCGTCCATGACCTTGGCGTTGCGGTCGGTGAACCGTTTGTGCAGCGACAGGACACGGCCGTCCCGCAGCGGTACCGCCGCCCAGATGTCGGGCGCCCCGCTGTGGCTGTCCGACACATAGGTGGCCCGCCGCCCCTGCGAGACCTTCAACAGCAGGTCCCGCGGAATGGCCGGGTCGTCGATCTTCACGCCGAAGTTCTGGCCGAAGCCGGTCTGCGGCCGGTTGGAGTCGTAGAAGCGCTGTACGACCTGGAGGCGCTCGTTCGCCAGATCGCGCCCGTTGTCGAGCATCGAGACGCGCGCCGCGTTGTGCACCACCAGGCTCAGCGCGACCGCCACCAGCGCGCCGACCAGCGCGATCGCCGCGCTGAGCTTCCACCGGATGCCCGTACGGATACCCGAGTGGTCATTGAATCCCGTACGGCCGCCCGGAACCAGGCGCTGAAAAATCCCCCGCATACCCCTGCTCAGGCCTTCAACTTGTAGCCGAAGCCGCGGACCGTCTCGATCCGGTCCTGGCCGATCTTCGTACGCAGCCGCTGCACATGGACGTCCACGACACGGGTGTCGCCACCCCAGCCGTAGTCCCACACACGTTCGAGCAGCTTGTCGCGGCTCAGTACCGTACCGGGCGCGGACGAGAACTCCAGGAGCAGCCGCATCTCGGTGGGCGTGAGCGCCACCGGCGTACCACCCCTGCGGACCTCCATGCCCTCCGTGTCGATCTCCAGCTCGCCGAAGGACAGCACACCGCCGTCGACCGCATCCGGTCCGCCCCCGGCGCCGCCCGCGGGACCGCCGGCGTGGCCGAAGCGGCGCAGCACCGCGCGGATACGGGCGACCAGGACCGCTCCGTCGAAGGGCTTCGTCACGTAGTCGTCGGCGCCCGCCTCCAGGCCCAGCACCACGTCGATCGAGTCGGCGCGCGCGGAGAGCATGATCACGGGGACGGTCGACTCGTCGCGGATACGGCGGCACAGGCTGACGCCGTCGAGGCCGGGCACCATCACGTCCAGGAGCGCGATGTCGGGACGGTCGGCACGGAACGCCTCCAGGCCCGACAGCCCGTCGGGCATGGCGGTCACCGCGAAGCCGTCGCGCTCCAGGGCGAGCTGCGTGGCCTCGCGAATGACGTCGTCGTCCTCGACGAACAGGACGTGGGTCTGCTCTGCCATCCGGCTGCTCCGTCTGCTTTCAGGTCTCAGGGCTCAGCCGGCGTCGGGCGTGGCCGTGTCGGTGCCGCCCACCGCGTTGCTGTAGTTGTTGCGCGTGCGCGAGTCCGCCTTGAAGTGCGTCGTCGCCCAGCTGTAGGTGATCACTTCTTCGCTGGACGGATACGTCACCGGGTCGCCCTTCTCGTACAACTGCTGCGTGACCACCAGGTCGCCCCGGTCGATCTCCGCGTAGACCGGAGGCTCCTCGGCCTTGAAGACATTCTGGTACCCGCTGCCCTGCCGGCGATACACGTACGAGCCGACCCCGACCGCGTCACCGCAGGTCATCACGTTGACCACGATGTCGCTCGCGGACCCCCCGGTCAGCTCCCCGTACGACACGTCGACCGGGTACTCGTCGCCCACGCACGGCTTCAGGTCGCCCTTGACCGACGCGCTGACCTTCGGATCGTCCTGTATCAGCTTGACCGCGTCCACCCGCTTCGCTGCTTGGGCGGGCGAGGCGGACGCGGAGGCGGACACCGAGGCCGAGGGGGTCGGCGCGGCCGCCACCGTGTCGGCGTCGTGGGCCGGGCCCTCGTCGCGGGCGCCCGTTCCCCCGGTGGCGCAGCCGGACGTCAAAAGGCCGAGGGCGGTGAGCGCGGCCGCTGCCGTACTCCCCGCCTTCAGGACCTGCCTGGCCCCTGTTCCTAGGCCGCGCAACGCTCCCGCTCCTCACTCGCTTCGAGTGCGCGTGCGCCGCGCTCCTCGAGGTCCCGGCTCTCCAGCTCCTCGCGGAGCCGGGCCAGGGCCCGGTGCAGTGTGCTCTTGACCGTACCGGCCGACATGCCGAGGGCGGCGGCCGTCTCCTCCGTGGACATCTGCTCCCAGTGTCGCAGCACCACGACACTGCGCTGCTTGGGTGCCAGCACCTTCATGATGTCCATGAGCAGGGCGCGGTCGGCGTGCTGCTCGGTCGAGTCGTCGACGCTCGCGTCCGGCAGCTGCTCGGTCGGAACCTCTTCGAGCTTGCGCGCCCGCCACCACTCGGTCCGCGTGTTGATCATGACGCGGCGCAGGTAGGCGTCGGCCAGCCGCTTGTCCGCGATGCCGTCCCAGCGGCCGTACGTCCGTACGAGCGCGGTCTGCAGGAGGTCCTGGGCGTCGACCGGGTCGGGGACGAGGCGGCGGGCACTGCGCAGCAGCGCGTCCTGCCGAGTGCGGACGTACTCCTCGAATTCGAGCACCTCGCCGTGCGCCATGATCAACCGCCTCCATCCCCGTTTCCGACCTGCCTGCCGCTTCCTGCGGTCTGCTGTCGGGTGTCCGTCTGCCCGCTACCTGTGAACCGCTGTCGTTCCGCTGTGGAGCGGCTGTCTGTGCGGTACGGCAATGAAGCTACGGAGGGGTTGTCACGGCGTTGTCCGGGCCGGCCTGCGGCAAGCACTCGGCTGTCCGTCGGTTGTGTAACGGAAGTAGGGAGTGGGTAAGGCGACCTGCGGTTATGCCCTGGTTGGGTGGATTTGAGCGCCCGTTGGGGCCCAGTGGGCAACGCACCCGCCTGTTACGTCGACCGTTACGTCAACGGCAGGCGGTACAGGCCGCCCGGGAGAGGTTCCACCAGACCGTCGGACACGAGGCCGTCCAGTGCGCGGGCCCGCTGCACCGGTTCCTCCCATACGCGGTCCAGCTCGGCCTGCGGGACCGCGGTGACCGCCTCCCGCAGGACGGCCAGGAGCCTGCCGCGGACCTGACGGTCCGTGCCCGCGTACGTCTGAGCGCGCCGCGGCGGCCCGTCGTGCTCCGGCTTCCCCGCCAGCAGCCAGGCACACTGCGCCGCGATCGGACAGCGCCGGCAGCTCTCGTTCTTCGCCGTGCAGACCAGCGCGCCCAGCTCCATCGACGCGGCGGCCCAGCGCGACGCCCTGCCCTCGTCGTCGGGGAGCAGGGCGCGGGCGAGCTTGCGCTCGGCGGCGGTGGTGGCGTTGGGCGGGTACTGGACGCCGGTGACCGCGCGGGCGAACACCCGGCGCACGTTCGTGTCGAGGACGGCGTGGCGCCTGCCGTACGCGAAGGACGCGACCGCCGCGGCCGTGTACTCGCCGATGCCCGGCAGCGCGAGGAGCTGCGCGTGGTCGGCGGGTACGTCGCCGCCGTGCCGTTCCGTTATGGCGACCGCGGCGCCGTGCAGACGCAGGGCGCGGCGCGGGTAGCCGAGCCGGCCCCAGGCGCGGACGGCCTCGCCCGGCGCCTCCCCGGCCAGGTCGGCGGGGCGCGGCCAGCGGGCCAGCCACTGCTCGTAGACGGGCAGCACACGGCTGACCGGCGTCTGCTGGAGCATGAACTCGCTGACCATCACTCCCCAGGGGCCCGCGTCGGGATGACGCCAGGGGAGATCACGTGCGTGCTCGTCGAACCATGCGATGACCGGGGTGTGGAGGGCCTCGCCAAGGGCGGTGCGGGCGGCGGTGTTCGCGGTGGTGTGCGCTGGTGCAGTCATGACGTGTCGATCCTGCCATGACGGGGCGCCGGTGGGTGGGGCGCCTTGCGGTCCATGGCGGTTCACCTTCGGGCGCGTGAAGCGGCTTCGGGTGTGTCGCTCTGTGTCGCTGTCTGTGGTTGAGCGTGGCCGTGCGTGGCCGCCGATCGCCTCAACGGGCTTGGCCGGGATGATGATCCGGAAAAGTTGCGGGCCGGGGCGGCGGGTGGGGCGAGCGAAGGGTCGGATCTCTCGTAGAGTTTGCGCCGTGGGATCTATGCGCAATCCGGTCGGGCCGCTTCCCTCCACCATCTACTGGCGACGGAGGGCCGTTCTGCTGTGCATGGTGGCGCTGTTGGCGCTGCTCATCGTGTGGGTGGTCGGCTCCGGTGGCGGAGGCGGGAAGAACAACGGGAACGGTTCGAACGGGAAGAACCCCGCGCAGACCATCACTCCCGGGCCCTCCAGTTCTGGGCCGGCGATCAGTCAACACCCGGGCGGGCGCGACGAGTCGAGCGGGAGTGACTCGGGCGGTTCGGGGTCAGCTTCCGGGTCCGGCGGATCGTCGGGGGACGACGGTGGTTCCGGGTCCGGGTCGGGTTCCGGCTCCGGGGGGAACTCGGACGACGGGTCCAAGAGCGGGGCCGGCTCCGCGGATCAGCTTCCGGCCGGATCCAGCATTCCCAACTGCACTGCGGGCGGGGTGAAGTTGACGCTGCGCAGTGTCCACAACACCTACGCGCCCGATGAGAAGCCCACCCTGGAACTGGTCGCCAAGAACACCTCGGGCAGCGACTGCAAGGTCGACTTCGGTCCGAAGAACGCCGTGGTGACGATCACTCAGGCGGGTGGCGACGACGCCTACTGGTCCTCCGGTGACTGCCCCAGGAGTGCCGCCGCGGTCCTCCTCCGCGTCCCGGCCGGCAGCCAGATCACCTACACCGTCGAGTGGGACCGCAAGCCCAGCGCCGCCGCGTGCGCCACGCCTCCGGCCGGGTCCGCCACCGCAGGCACCTACCTGGTCGAGGCGAAGGCCCCTGGTCTGGCCAAGGCCCAGGCGTCCTTCGTGCTGGAGAAGGACTGAGAACGAGCAAAGGGCGCCCGGGGTCCGACGATCACCCCGAGCGCCCGAGGGTGTGACGCGCGCCCCGAAATCCGCCGTGGCCACACGTGACGCCCAAGATCCGCCGTAGTTACACGTAACGCTCAAGAATCGACGACTCCGCCAGCCGCGACAGCCCCTCGCGCACACTCCGCGCCCGCGCCTCCCCGACACCGTCGACGGTCTGGAGGTCGTCCACGCTGGCGGCGAGCAGCTTCTGCAGGCCGCCGAAGTGCTCCACGAGGCGGTCGATGATCGCGCCGGGCAGCCGGGGCACCTTGGCGAGGAGGCGGAAGCCGCGCGGGGACACCGCGGAGTCGAGCGCCTCGGGAGAGCCGGTGTAGCCCAATCCGCGGGCCACGGTGGAGAGTTCGAGAAGCTCCGCGTGGGTCAGCGCGTCCAGCTCGAAGAGGGCCTCGTCGACCGTGCGGGAGCGCTTCGCGGTCGGCTCGGGCACGTAGTCCCGGACGACCAGCTCGCGTTCGGGCTCCACACCGGCGATCAACTCGTCCAGCTGGAGGGCGAGCAGGCGCCCGTCCGTGCCCAGCTCGACGACGTACTCGGCGATCTCGGTGGCGATCCGGCGCACCATTTCGAGGCGCTGGGCGACCGCCGAGACATCCCGGACGGTGACCAGGTCCTCGATCTCCAGCGCGGAGAGCGTGCCCGCGACCTCGTCGAGACGGAGCTTGTAGCGCTCCAGGGTCGCGAGGGCCTGGTTGGCGCGGGAGAGGATCGCGGCGGAGTCCTCCAGCACACGGCGCTGACCGTCGACGTACAGGGCGATCAGGCGCATCGACTGGGAGACCGAGACGACCGGGAAGCCGACCTGCTTGGAGACGCGGTCCGCGGTGCGGTGCCGGGTACCCGTCTCCTCGGTGGGGATGGTCGGGTCGGGCACCAGCTGCACGCCCGCCCGAAGGATCTTGGTGATGTCCTTGTCGACAACGATGCCGCCGTCGAGCTTGCACAGCTCGCGCAGACGGGTCGCCGAGAAGTCGACGTCCAGGACGAATCCGCCGGTGCACATCGACTCGACGGTCTTGTCCCAGCCGAGCACGATGAGTCCGCCGGTGTTGCCGCGGAGAATCCGCTCAAGCCCGTCGCGCAGCGCCGTGCCGGGTGCCACGGCGCTCAGTGAGGCGCGCATCAGGCCATCGGCACCGGAGCTCCCACCGGACTTTCCGGGAGCTGCTGCCCGGTCGTTGGCTGCCACTGCACTCCTCCGGTCGCGGGTTTCCGGTCGCCCTCTGTTCGTACGGACGGGCGAGACCAGGGCAAAGTCTACCGGCGGTCTTCCTCCTCCCGTGGGGCCTCTCGCCGACGAGAGCGCGGAAGCACCCGCAGCGCGTCGCCCATGTCGGCGACTTCCAGGACCTTCATACCGGGAGGGATCTTGCCCGGGTCGGTCGGTACGAGGGCATGTGTGAAGCCCAGACGGTGGGCTTCGGCCAGCCGGCGCTGGACCCCCGTGACCCGTCTGACCTCGCCTGCAAGGCCCACTTCGCCGATCGCGACAAGGTTCTTGGGCAGCGGGGTGTCGCTCGCGGCGGAGGCGAGGGCGAGGGCGATCGCGAGGTCCGCGGCCGGTTCGGAGAGCTTCACGCCGCCGACCGTCGCGGAGTAGATGTCCCGCTTTCCGAGGGCGGTGATCCGGCCGCGCTGCTCCAGAACGGCGAGCATCATCGACACCCGGGAGGTCTCCAGCCCCGAGGTGGTGCGCCGCGGGGAGGGGATCTGCGAGTCGACGGTGAGCGCCTGGACCTCGGCGACGAGCGGGCGGCGGCCCTCCAGGGTGACGGTCAGGCAGGTGCCGGGGACCGGCTCGGCTCGGCGGGTGAGGAAGAGGCCGGAGGGGTCGGCAAGGCCCGTGATCCCCTCGTCGTGCAGCTCGAAGCAGCCGACCTCGTCCGTGGTGCCGTAACGGTTCTTGACCCCTCGTACGAGCCGGAGCCGCGCGTGCCGGTCGCCCTCGAACTGGAGCACCACGTCCACCAGGTGTTCCAGCAGCCGGGGCCCGGCGATCGCACCGTCCTTGGTGACATGGCCGACCAGGAGGGTGGACATGCCCCGGTCCTTGGAGGCGCGGATCAGCGCCCCGGCGACCTCCCGCACCTGGGCCATGCCGCCGGGTGCGCCGTCGATCTCCGGGGAGGCCACGGTCTGGACGGAGTCGAGGACGAGCAGGGACGGCTTCACCGCGTCCAAGTGGCCGAGGACGGCGGCCAGGTCGGTCTCGGCGGCGAGATACAGGTGGTCGTCGATCGCCTTGATGCGGTCGGCGCGCAGCCGCACCTGGCTCGCCGACTCCTCACCCGTGACATACAGCGTGCGGTGCTCGTCGCTCGCCGCCTTGGCCGCCACGTCCAGCAGGAGTGTGGACTTGCCGACGCCGGGCTCGCCCGCGAGGAGGACGACGGCGCCGGGGACCAGGCCGCCGCCGAGGACGCGGTCCAGCTCCGGTACGCCGGTGGAGCGGGCGGTGGCCTGGCGGCCGTCGACCTCGCCGATGGGAACCGCGGAGGTGGTGACACGGCCGGGTGTCGTCGTGCGGACCGCGGGCGCGCCGTACTCCTCGACCGTCCCCCACGCCTGGCACTCGGGGCAGCGGCCGAGCCACTTGGCCGTCTGCCAGCCGCACTCGGTGCAGCGGTAGGACGGCCGGTCCTTCGCGGTTTTCGTACGGGCAGCCATGGACGAAACCGTAGCCCAGGCCACTGACATCACCGTCGGGCGTACGCGGGCCGGGCGGTTGCGGCTCCGCCGCGGCCCGCGTACGCCCGGGCGCTCATCCCGTGACGGCCACCGCCGTCTCCTTCCCCGTCTCCGTCTCCTCGGCCGTCTTCTCGGTACGGCCGCGCAACGCGAACAGCACCAGCAGCGCCGAGAACAGGGCCGCGCTGCCGCACACCACGAAGCCGATGGAGTAGCCGTGGCCGAGCGCGTCGAGGGCGAAGGAGCGGGCCGCGCCCGGCGGGGAGTTCGGCGGCACCGAGTTGAGGGCGAGCGGGCCGCCCTCCTTGAGGACCTCGTGCGCGGCCGCCTTCGACTCCGCGCCCAGCGACGCCGTACCGAGGGAGGCGGTGACCTGTGAGGCGGCCTGGCTCAGCGCGACCGCGCCGATGACGGCCGGGCCGAGGGTGAAGCCGAAGTCGCGCAGCAGGTTGGTGGAGGCGCTGGCCATGCCCGCGAGATGGACGGGCACGGTGTTGACGGCGGTCGCGGTGATCGACGACACCGTGAACGCGAAGCCCGTGCCGACCAGACCCAGCGGCAGGATCAGCGAGGTCAGCGCCCGGTCGTCGACGGCCAGCGTGGCCGCGAGGAAGTCGCCGGCCGCGATCAGCGCGAGCCCCGCCGTGAGCGTCGTACGCGGGGAGACCCGGCTGAGGAGGCGGGAGGTGACCGGTGTCAGGAACGGGGTCAGACCGCTGAGGAGCAGGAAGGCGAAGGACGTCCGCATCGGGCTCTGGTGCTGGATCGGGCCGAGCCGGATGCTCGCCGCGTACGCCGTGCCGAGGAAGCTGAACATGCCGATGACCGAGACGACGGACGCGATCGCGAAGGAGCGGTCGCGGAACAGGTCGAGGCGCAGCAGCGGCGAGCGGGCCCGGTTCTCGGCCGCGATGAACAGGCCGATGAAGACCGCCGCGACGACGAAGGCCACGACCACCCACGTCGACGCCCACCCGTCCGCGGGCCCCTGGATGACGGCGTACAGGAGCGCGAAGAGGCCGACGCCGATGGTGACCTGGCCGGCGATGTCGAGCGAACGCCCCTCCGGGGCCGCGGAGTCGGCGGCGAACACGACGCTGACCAGCGCGCTGACGGCGGCGACCACGGCGACCACCACGAACGCCGCGCGCCAGGAGCCGTAGGTCCCGGTGATGCCGCCGAGCAGCGGCGCGAGGAAGCCGCCCGCGGACAGGCTGGACGCCCACACGGCGATGGCGCGGGCACGCTGGGCCGCCCCGTGGGTACCGGCGGCGATCATCGCGAGCGAGGTCGGGAACAGTGCCGCCGCGCCGAGCCCGGCGAGCGCCTGTCCCACCCACAGCTGGTGGACGCCCGAACTGGAGGCGGCGACCACTTCGCCGGCGCACAGCAGCGCCGCACCGCCGACCAGCAGCCGCTTGCGCCCGAAGAGGTCGCCGAGCACACCGAAGGACAGCTCCAGCACGGCGACCGGCAGCAGGAACGCGTCCGATATCCAGGTCAACTGCGAGCCCACCGGGTGCAGATGCTCCTGGAACAGGCCGTTGAGAGTGGCCGGCATGGCCAGACCGATCTGCGCGAGACAGACGGCCAGACAGCCGGCGATGAGGGTGCCGAGGGGGAGACGGGGTGCGTCTGTTTCAGACATGAGCAGTCCCTAGGGGGAAGTCTGGAGTCTTGAGCCCGTCCGGCGTTTGAGGACGAGCCCTTGGGGCGAAACGGGGGTCTGGGGGCGGAGCCCCCCGATACGGGACGGGTAGGGGCGGAGGGGGCGAAACTAGTTGGCCGTGTCCACGCGCGCGTGGAGCCCCGTTTCGCGCCCCACTGTCAACTCGGAGGGCCGATAGGGGACATACGCCGCCCCGTCCAGCCCGAGCCCGAGCGCGGCCTTCTGCAGCACGGCGGGTGTGGCGGCATCCCCCCAGTGACCGGTGGCGACCCGCTGTTCGACGGCGTGCACGGCGGCGACCGTCTCGGCGGTGGTGAAGGCGCAGTGCCCCTGCCGCTCGACATAGGCCTGCCGCAGCGAGGCACCGTCGCCGGAGGCCCGCACCCGGTCCGCGAACCGGTTCTCCTGCTCGACCGGCACGAGGTTGTCCGCGGTGGTGTGCACGTCGAGGAGGGGCACGCCGAGCCCCTGTCCGGCGGACGAGGTGCGCGCCGCCTCCCGTACCGCGGCCGGGTCCGCCGTGACGGTGGCGCCGCGCGTGAGTATGCGCAGGTCGGCGTGCAGGTCGAGCCCCGCCGCCCGGTACAGCGCGCGCACCTGGGGGGCGTGCGCGGAGCCCGCGAGGAGGCGGGCGTAGTCGATGCCCCGGTTCCAGGAGTTGTTGCCGCCGACGGACTGCTCGACGGCGTACCGGCCGCCTTCGATGAACGACAGCACGCCCTGCGCGAACCACGCGTACTGCTGCTCCTCCTGCCCCGCCCAGTCGTCGTCGGCCGGCCGGTCCTGGCCGGGGGCCCAGGTGGGGAGGTTGAGGAAGGCGGCGGCGAGGGCGACGCGGGCGCGGCCCTGGGGGGTCTTCTGGGCGGCGGTGACGGCCGCGGTGAGCCGGTCGGCGGTGGCGGAGGCCTCGGCCGGGGAGGCGAAGTTCACCAGCTTCAGGTCCTGCGCGGGCAGGAGCAGGCGGGCGAGGGCGTACTCGGCGTCGAGCTGGTAGTTGTCCAGGTCGGTGCCGCCCGCGACCAGGCCGCAGAAGCCGAGCGCGCCGTCGACGCGGCCGGCGCCGTCCCGGGCGATCCGCGCGTTGACGAGGCCCCCCATGGACTGGCCGACGGAGAGTGTCCGCCGGGGTTTGCCGATCTCCTTCTCAACGGCGTCGAGCGCGCCGAACTGGTCGCGTTCCGCGCTGGCCAGCGCCCACATGGACCCGTTCGGGTCGTACGAGGACCCGGTCAGCGCGTACCCCTCGGCGAGCAGCTCGGTGCGGGAGGCGTCGGAGGGCGCGTCCCGCGCGACGGTGGGGCCGAAGCCGTGGCTGAACAGGAGCAACGTGCCGTTCCAGTTCGCCGGTACGTCGGCGATCCAGGTGGCGCCGTCGGCGAGGGTGCCGGTCAGATGCCGGGCTTCGGGGGTGTCCGCGTGGGCGGCGGGGGCGGTGACGGAGAGGGCGACTGCCGTACCGAGGGCGGCCGTCGTACGGGCCAGGCGGGTGCGTGCAGGCATGTCGTGAGGCTCCGATCTGCGGGGAGGGGGAGCGCTGAGGACGGGTGCAGCGGATGCTCAGTGCACTGAACGACTGAACGCCTCGGAATGTAGGGCGCTTATCTGACTGCCGTCAATGGAATGCACAACATCAGTTCGGAAGGGGGCTCGGCGGTGGTCGGCGGCGGCCTGACGGCGTACGGCACAAGACGCACGCCTCAATCGCGAGCCGAGCGGCTCCGGCGTGGGCAGGGGAGGTGCAAAGGGGGAGGACGAGGGGAGCGGGCGGGGTTACGCCTCCGCAGGCACCGTCTCCAGCACGCGTCGCGCCGTCTCCCGTGCAGGCGCGTCCAGGCAGGCGTGCACCGCGCGGAACGTCTCCTCCGCCGGGCCCGCGGGCCAGTCGGCGGGCAGGTGCTGCACGGGCAGGCGCGGGTCGCTGCGGATCACGTCCAGCCATGCCGTCGCGAGGCGCAGCCGCAGCGCGAGGGCGTCCTCGGGCGTGCCGCCGCCCGCGTCGCCCGGCTGCGCGCCGGGTTCCCGGAGCGGGCGCCACGCGGTGTCGAACGCGCGGTAGCGGTCGGCGAGTTCGGCGAGGTCCCAGGTGTCGTTGATCATCTCGGCGATGTCCATGCCGATGTCGGCCCGCGCGCGGAACACCTTGACGTGCGCGGACAGCCCGAGTTCCGCGAGGATCCCGGAGACGTCGACCTCGCCGGGCGCGATCCACAGACCGCTGAACAACGGCCCGAACCCGGCCCAGGTGAGCTGCGAGCGCAGGTCGTGCCGCTGCCGCTGCCACGACTCGGGCAGCGAGAAGCCGAGCAGCGACCAGGTGCCGTCCCAGTCACGGTTCACGGCGCCGGTCTTCCAGATGCGCTGCTCGCCGTCGCGCAGGATCGCCTCGGAACGCTCGGTGAGCCCGAAGTACATGCGGCGGCCCTCACGCCTGCGGCGCAGCAGCCCGCGGTTGACCATCCGGGTCAGCGTCGACCGGGTCGCGTGCTCGCCGACGCCGGCCCGCGCGAACACCTCGATGACGCTCCCCGAGTACACGCACACACCGCGGCCGAGCACCTGGTCGCCGAGGAACGACAGCATCAGGGACTGCGGGCGCGGGGCGTTGTCGGTGGCCACGGGCTTACGGTACGACGCCGTCGGCGGACAAGGAGCGGTCGGGACCCGAACTGCCGACGGGCTCCCGAACCGCTCGAAGCGAAGGCATCCACGCGCGCGCGTCGCCCGAAACCACCCACGCGCGCGTGCCGCCATCGCCGCCCGTGAAGGCCTGGGCCACGGGACGGAGGGCTGCTGTCCCCTTATGAGGGATCGTTTCACCCGTACGGATTAAAAGTGCTCAAGGGGGAAGAAGGGGCCACCCCATGGCACCTACGGTCGCACGGGTGATGAGCAGCCGTCCGGAGACCTCCACGCACACCACCGGCGCACACCGGGCGCACGGAGACGCGCGCAAGCGGGTGACAGCGCCCCGCGCGAACACCCGCACCATGGCCCAGCACCCTCCAGCGCGCTACGAGCCCTACCTGGACGGCCTGTTCACCTACTGCCTGTCCGTGCTGTGCGACCACGACTCGGCCACCGCCGCCCTGGGGGACGTCCTCGCGCTGGCCGAACGTCGCAACCCGCGCGGCCCGGAGTCCCCGGACGACCGCAGAGCATGGCTGTACGCCCTCGCCCGCTGGGCCTGTCTGCGCAAGCTCGCCGAGGCCAGGCGCCGACGACAGGCGACACACGCCGGTGGCCGCCGAGCGGCCCACAAAGGCACGGAGAACGCGCAGAACCCGCCGAACTCCCCGCGTGACGCGCACAAGGACACCGCCGACCGGCGCGCCGCCGAAGCCCTGAGCGCCGTTCCCGTCTCCGAGGACGCCCAGGCCCACCGGCAGCGCGAACTCGCCCTGCTGGCCTGGCCGGAGGCCGCCGGTACGTCTCCCGAGCAGCGCGAGGCGCTCGAACTCGCGGTGCGCCACCAGCTCGCCGTCCACGAGGTCGCCGCCGTGCTCGGCATGGATCTCGCGTCGGCACGTGAACTCCTCGCCTCCGCCGCCTGCGAGGTCGAACGCACGCGCGCGGCGCTCGCGGTGGTGGAGACCGGCGCCTGCCCGAGCGTCGCCCGCCTCACCGACGACAGCCAGGTCGTCCTGAGCACCGCCCTGCGCCGCGAACTGGTCCGGCACGTCGACGACTGCCCGCGCTGCCGTCGCACCGCCGAGCGCGCGGTCCCCGGCTCCTGGCCCGGCACCAGCGTCACGCCCGCCGCGCTCCCCGTACTCGAAGCCCCGCGCGCGGCCCTGCACATGGCGATGGCGCGCCTGCCGCGCGCGCGGGGTGAGGCCCCGCGCTTCGACCGGCGCGGTTTCCCGATGGACCCCAAGGACCGTGCGGCCCGCCGCGACCGGCTGCGCGCGCGTGCCGTCACGACCACGGTCGTGGCCACCGTCGTCGCCGCGCCCGTACTCGCGCTCTGGGCGGCCTACCGCGGCGCGCCCCTGATCGGCGAGGGCGCCGACGGCCGCTCGGTCACCGCGAGCGAGGCGCACGACCCCGGCGGTCTCAACGGCGAGGACGCGGGCGGCTACGAGAACGCCGGCAACGCCAGTACCCGGCCCGAGGGCCGCTTCGCCAAGGGCAGCCGCTCGCCCGACGTCTCAGTGGAGGTCGTCAGCGTCGCCGGAAAGGGCACCGGACGGCTCTCGGTGTCGGCGGGCAACAGCGGCGACACGACACTCATCACCCTCACGGCGGCCGGGGACGCACCGGTGCGGTGGTCCGTCCGTACCGGCGCCGACTGGCTCTATCCGAGCAAGTCGTCGGGAACCCTCGACCCCGGCGAATCGTTGACGATCAAGATGTACGTCGACCATCTTCGCGAGCCGGTGGGCCCCTGGACCGCGCGGGTGGCCGTCGCACCGGCGGGCGCGGTGGTCACGATCGACGGATACGGCAACGCGGGCCCGTCCGACCCCGGCCCGACCCCCGGCGACCCGACGCCTTCCCACCCGGACCCCGATCCCACCCCGAGCGACCCGACCCCGTCCGAGCCGGACCCGACGCCCAGCAGCCCGACGCCGTCCGACCCCGACCCGACGCCGACGGACTCGTCCCCGGCCCCCTCGGACCCGGGGGGCTCGACGCCGCCCGGCGACAGCGGCGACCCGAGCCCCTCCTCGTAGACCCGCGGTGCCCCGAAGGCCGGAGGGCCTCAGCCCACCGGATCGGCGGGATGCGGAGCCAGCAGCGGTAGCTGCGAGGCGAGCCTCTCCTCGCAGAGCTCGACGAGCCGGTCGTACCCCGCCTTGCCCATCAGTTCGACCAGCTCCGGCCGGTACGACACGTAGACCGGGTCGCCCGCGCCGTGCGCCGAGGTCGCCGACGTGCACCACCAGTGCAGGTCATGGCCGCCCGGACCCCAGCCTCGACGGTCGTACTCACCGATCGACACCTGCAGGACGCGGGTGTCGTCGGGCCGGTCGATCCAGTCGTACGTACGCCGCACGGGCAGCTGCCAGCAGACGTCCGGCTTGGTCTCAAGGGGCTCGCGCCCCTCCTTGAGCGCCAGGATGTGCAGTGAGCAGCCGGCGCCACCGGCGAAACCGGGCCGGTTCTGGAAGATGCACGATCCCTTGTACGGGCGGGTCTGGCGCTCGCCGTCCTCGTCCTCGGAGACCCAGCCGGACTCGGAGCCCACGTCGTGGTGCTGCCAGATGTCCGGCGTGAGCCGCGCCACATACCCGGCCACCCGCTTCTCGTCGTCCTCGTCCGAGAAGTGCGCGCCCAGCGTGCAGCAGCCGTCGTCCGCGCGGCCCGCCTGGATGCCCTGGCAACCGCTTCCGAAGATGCAGTTCCACCGGGAGGTCAGCCAGGTCAGATCGCAGCGGAAGATCTGCTCGTCATCGGCGGGGTCCGGAAACTCCACCCAGGCGCGAGCGAAGTCGAGCCCCTTCTCGTCACTCACCCTCGGGGCTTTCGGTGACTTCGTGGACTTGGCCGCCTTCGCCTGCGAAGAACCCTTGGCCGATTTGTCAGGCTTCGCCTTTTTCGTCTTTGGCACCCGTCCAGGGTAAGTCGCCGGAGGCCACTCCGGGGACGGCCAATCGCAGGCTGGGCAGTAGCGTTCCGTGTATGAGACTCGGTGTCCTCGACGTGGGTTCGAACACGGTGCATCTGCTGGTGGTGGATGCGCACCCGGGCGCGCGCCCGCTTCCCGCGCACTCGCACAAGGTGGAGCTGCGGCTCGCCCAACTCCTCGACGAGGCGGGAGCGATCGGCCCCGACGGCGTCGACAAACTGATCGGCGTCGTCCAGGAGGCGCTGGAGGCCGCCGAGGACAAGGGCGTCGAGGAACTGCTGCCGTTCGCGACCTCCGCGGTGCGGGAGGCCAGCAACGCGGACGACGTACTGGCCCGCGTCCAGGCCGAGACCGGGGTCGAGCTCCAGGTCCTGACCGGTGCGGAGGAGGCCCGCCTCACCTTCCTCGCCGCCCGCCGCTGGTTCGGCTGGTCGGCCGGGAAGCTGCTGGTCCTGGACATCGGCGGGGGCTCGCTCGAAATCGCGTACGGCATCGACGAGGAGCCCGACGCGGCGGTGTCGCTGCCGCTCGGCGCCGGGCGGCTGACCGCGGGCTGGCTGCCGACGGATCCCGCCGACCCGGCGGACATCAAGGCGCTGCGGCGCCATGTCCGGGCCCAGATCGCCCGGACGGTGGGCGAGTTCAGCCGCTTCGGTGCGCCCGACCATGTCGTGGCCACGTCCAAGACCTTCAAGCAGCTCGCCCGTCTCGCCGGGGCCGCGCGCTCCACGGACGGGCTGTACGTCCAGCGCGAGCTGAAGCGCCGGTCCCTGGAGGACTGGGTTCCGCGGCTCGCCTCCATGACCGCCGACGAGCGCGCCGAGCTTCCCGGCGTCTCCGAGGGGCGCGCGGGCCAGCTCCTCGCGGGCGCACTCGTCGCCGAGGGCGCGCTCGACCTCTTCGGCGTCGAAACCCTGGAGATCTGCCCCTGGGCCCTCCGAGAAGGCGTAATCCTGCGCCGCCTGGACCACATGGCAACCACCTGACCCTCCCGGGGCGGGTGGGCAAACCTCGGGTGCCCCCTTTCTTCTTTGGCACCCGGGGTTGGTGCCGGCCGGGGGTGGGTCACGCAGCCCGGCGTTCACGGGGTGCCGCTGCGCCCACCCGTGCCGCCCCTGGCGGCACGATTGCCCGCAGAAACGCGGCTCCGCCGACCACCCGGCGCCACAGCACCCCCGCTGCTGGCGGGTGGGCAGCCGCACGCCCCCACTCCCCGGCCCCCAAGCACCCGCAGTCGTGTACGCACGAAAGGGTCCGTGCCGGTACGTCTCTGCCCGTCGCGTAGCCGGCCCCCAGCCAAGCTCCGCCATGCTCGACCCCCGGGCAGTACGCCCACGCGGCGACGGGCAAGACGTACCGGCACGGACCCGACCCACAACGCACCCCCCCTTCGAACGGCACCCCCGCCCCGAACCCCCTGCGAAAGCCACCCCACCTCCCCGTACCCTGTCCCTCGTGGCAGAACCAGTGGTGCGCATCCCGGATGCGAAGGTCGCGCTGTCCACGGCCTCCGTCTATCCGGAGTCGACGGCGACGGCCTTCGAGATCGCCGCGCGCCTCGGCTACGACGGTGTCGAGGTCATGGTGTGGACCGATCCGGTCAGCCAGGACATCGAGGCCCTGCGCCGGCTCAGCGACTACCACCAGGTCCCGATCCTCGCCGTGCACGCCCCATGCCTGCTGATCACCCAGCGCGTCTGGTCCACCGACCCGTGGATCAAACTCCAGCGCGCCCAGGCGGCCGCCGAGAAGCTCGGCGCCACCACCGTCGTCGTACACCCCCCGTTCCGCTGGCAGCGTCAGTACGCCCGAGACTTCGTCACCGGCATCTGGCGCATGGCGAACGAGACGGACGTACGATTCGCCGTCGAAAACATGTACCCGTGGCGCTACCGCGACCGCGAGATGCTCGCGTACGCCCCCGACTGGGACGTCACGAAGGACGACTACCGGCACTTCACGATCGACCTCAGCCACACCGCGACGGCACGCACGGACGCGACGCAGATGATCGACCGCATGGGCGACCGCCTCGGCCACGTCCACCTCGCCGACGGCAACGGCTCCAACAAGGACGAGCACCTCGTCCCCGGCCGCGGCACTCAGCCCTGCGCCGAGCTCCTCGAACGCCTCGCGCTCACCGGGTTCGACGGCCACGTCGTGATCGAGGTCAACACCCGCCGCGCGATGTCCGGCGCGGAGCGCGAGGCGGACCTCGCGGAGGCGCTGGCCTTCACCCGGCTGCACCTGGCCTCCGCCGCCGTGAAGGTGCCCCGCCAGTGACGGAGACGACGCCCGGCCCCCGCCGCCGGGGACGCCCCTCCCGTACGCAGGCGGAGGCGGCGGGCCCCGCCACCCGCGACCGGATCCTCGACGCGGCTCGCGAGGAGTTCGCCGAGCGGGGCTACGACAAGACGTCGATCCGGGGCATCGCCAAGGCGGCCGGGGTGGACTCGGCGCTGGTGCACCACTACTTCGGCACCAAGGAACAAGTCTTCGAGGCGGCCATCGAGGTCGCCTTCGCACCCGCGCTGAACGAGCCGACGGCGCTCGCGGACGGCCCCCTGGACGACGTGGGCGAGCGACTGACGCGTTTCGTCTTCGGCGTGTGGGAGAACCCGACGACGCGCAGGGCCCTGCTGGCGATCGTCCGCTCCGCCGTGAACAACGAGGCCGCGGCGGCCGTCTTCCGCCGCCTCGTCGCCAGCCAGCTGCTGCGCCGCGTCGCCCAGCAGCTCGACCTCCCGGACGCCGAACTGCGCGCCGAGCTGGCCGCGGCGCAGCTCGTCGGAACGGCGATGCTGCGCTACGTGATCAAGGTCGAGCCGCTCGCCTCCGCGGACCCGGAGCAGATCATCAGAAGGCTGGCCCCGGTGGTGCAGGGCCACCTGACGAACCCGTGACGACCACCTCGCCCCGTACGCACAGCCGCTGACCGGCCCTCGTACGCACTGCCGCTGATCCGCCCTCGTACGCGCAGCCGCTCAACCAGTCATAGCCGTGGAACGAGACATGCATCCCGCATTTCGGACACGCTGTCCAGATCCTGGAGCACCGGCGTAGGCTCGGTGGCAGCCAGAACTGTCTGAAGGAGCGAGCGACGATGCCCGAGCTGAGGTCCCGCACAGTCACCCACGGACGCAACATGGCGGGCGCCCGCGCCCTTATGCGCGCCTCCGGTGTACCAGGCGCGGACATCGGCCGGAAGCCGATCATCGCGGTGGCGAACTCGTTCACGGAGTTCGTCCCGGGACACACCCACCTCCAGCCGGTGGGCCGGATCGTCTCCGAGGCCATCACCGCCGCCGGTGCCATCCCGCGCGAGTTCAACACGATCGCGGTCGACGACGGCATCGCGATGGGTCACGGCGGCATGCTGTACTCCCTCCCCTCCCGCGACCTGATCGCGGACAGCGTGGAGTACATGGTCGAGGCCCACTGCGCCGACGCCCTGATCTGCATCTCGAACTGCGACAAGATCACGCCCGGCATGCTCATGGCCGCCCTGCGCCTGAACATCCCGACGGTCTTCGTCTCCGGCGGCCCCATGGAGTCCGGCCGGGCGACCCTCGTCGACGGCACGGTCCGCACGCTCGACCTGGTCGACGCGATCTCCGACGCCGTGAACGACAAGATCTCGGACGAGGACATCCTCCGTATCGAGGAGAACGCCTGTCCGACCTGCGGCTCCTGCTCCGGCATGTTCACCGCCAACTCGATGAACTGCCTGACCGAGGCGATCGGCCTGTCCCTCCCGGGCAACGGCTCGGTGCTCGCCACGCACACGGCCCGCAAGGGCCTGTACGAGGACGCGGCCCGCACGGTCGTCGAGATCACCAAGCGCTACTACGACGGCGACGACGACTCGGTCCTGCCCCGCAACATCGCCACGCACGCCGCGTTCGAGAACGCCATGGCCCTCGACATCGCCATGGGCGGCTCCACCAACACGATCCTGCACCTGCTGGCGGCCGCCCAGGAGGCGGGCGTCCCCTTCGGCCTGGACGAGATCAACGAGGTCTCGCGCCGTGTGCCGTGCCTCGCCAAGGTCGCCCCGAACGTGGCGAAGAACCGCACGTACTACATGGAGGACGTGCACCGCGCGGGCGGCATCCCGGCCCTGCTGGGCGAGCTGCACCGCGCCGGCCTGCTGAACGAGGACGTCCACACGGTCCACAGCCCGTCCCTCTCGGACTGGATGAAGACGTGGGACGTGCGCGCCGGCTCCCCGTCCGCCGAGGCGATCGAGCTGTGGCACGCGGCCCCCGGCTGCGTCCGCTCCTCCGAGGCCTTCTCCCAGTCCGAGCGCTGGGAGGCCCTGGACGAGGACGCCGAGAACGGCTGCATCCGCTCCGCCGAGCACGCGTACTCCAAGGACGGCGGTCTCGCGGTCCTCAAGGGCAACCTGGCCGTCGACGGCTGTGTCGTGAAGACGGCGGGCGTCGACGAGTCGATCTGGACCTTCGAGGGCCCGGCGGTCGTCTGCGAGTCGCAGGACGAGGCCGTCGACAAGATCCTCAAGAAGGAGATCACGCACGGCGACGTCGTGGTCATCCGCTACGAGGGCCCCAAGGGCGGCCCCGGCATGCAGGAGATGCTCTACCCGACGTCCTTCCTGAAGGGCCGCGGCCTCGGCAAGACCTGCGCACTGGTCACCGACGGCCGCTTCTCCGGCGGCACCTCGGGCCTCTCCATCGGCCACGCCTCCCCCGAGGCGGCCTCCGGCGGCACGATCGCGCTCGTCCGGGACGGCGACCGCATCCGCATCGACATCCCGAACCGTACGATCGAACTCCTCGTCCCGGGCGAGGAGTTGGACGCCCGCCGCACCGCCCTGAACGGCGTCTACGCCCCGGTGAACCGCGACCGCAAGGTCTCCGCCGCCCTGCGCGCGTACGCGGCGATGGCGACCAGCGCGGACAAGGGCGCGGTGCGGGACGTGTCACAGCTGGGCTGACCCGCTCCTGCCTCCTGAGCCTCATGAGGGGCCGCTCCCGCGGGGGCGGCCCCTCTTGGTGTCACCAGTCGGACGGGTCGCCCGCGTCCAGTGCGAAGACGGTGCCGTCGGGGGAGGCGGCGAAGATGTGGCCGTTCGCCATCACGGGCACGGGCAGCTTGCCCGTGATCCCGCCGGACTTCGCGCCGAGCCGCGGGGCGGTCTGCCCGACGAGCTTGCCCGTGCGGATGTCCGCGGCGACAAGCCGCCCGTCGCCGGCCGTGAAGTACACATGCCGGTCGTCGGCCACGGGCGCCGAGCCCCGGACCACGGCGGTCTCAAGGCGCCACCGCGGCCTGCGCGCGTCCATGTCCACGGCAGTCAGCGAGCCTCCGGCACCCGTCAGAAGGACAAGGCCGCCGCGCACGGAGCCCTGGGCCTGCTCGAGCCGGGCGGGCAGCACCACCCGGCGCGAGGCCCTGCTCCTGGGGTCGTACCGCAGCAGTGCCTTGGCGTCACCGTAGAAGGCGTCGCTCACGGTGAAGACGACGGCGCCGTCGCTCGTGCCGATCGGGGTCAGCGCGCCGTTCAGCCGCGCCTCCCACCGCAGGTCACCCGTTGCCGGGTCCACGGCGGAGACCCGGGTGCGCGACCCGTTGCCGACCGCGCTCACCGCATACGCCAGCGGATCCCCGTCGAACGACGTGAAGTACGGCACCGGCTGGCCCGGGATCCGATGGCGCCACTTCGTGTCGCCCGACGCGCCGTCCATGCCGGTGACCGTTCCGTCGGCGCCGGTGAGGAGCACCGTTTCGCCGACGTGCCGCAGGCCGCCGTACGCGGACACGTCCCGCGTCCACCGCGTCCTGCCCGAGGACGGGTCGAGCGCCTCCAGACGCTTGTCGCCGTCCGACAGCACGTGCACCAGCCCGCCCGACACGACGGGCGCCTTGACCGAGACCCCCTGTTCGGTGACGGCGTGCCGCCACCGTACGGTGCCGTCGACCGGGTCCAGGGCGGTGATCTGCCCCGGCTGCGCGCAGAGCAACTTCTTAGCGCCGTACGAGCATTGGGGCATGCCCCCGCTCTTCGACGCCGTCCGGGTGTGCCAGCCGCTGAACCCCGCCGGCGCCGACCGGGGGCTGCTGCCCTGGGGCGCGGGGTCGCCTCCGTCGAGCAGTTGAGCGGAGGCGAACGCCCCGCCCGCGGTGAGGACGAGTGCCCCCGCCGCGAGAGCCGTCCACTTGTGGCGGCGCCCCTTGGTACGCGGCCCGGCCGGGTCGGCACCGGGCCCCGGCACCTCGGACACCTCCGGCTTCGCCGAGTCGCCCGTCCGCTGGGCCGGTATGAACGCCTGGGTGTCGTACGAGGCTGCCACGGACCGCAGTTCGCGCATCAGCTCGTCGGGCGTGGGCCGGTCCTCGGGCTCCTTGGCGAGGCAGCGCAGCACCAGCGGCGCCAGATTCCCCGGTACGCCGGCCAAGTCGGGCTCGTCGTGCACGACTTGGTAGGCGACGACGTACGGGCTGTCGGAGTCGAACGGCCCGCGCCCGGTCGCGGCGTGCACCATGACCGAGCCGAGCGCGAAGATGTCCGCGGCGGGCCCCACCTCACGCGGGCGCCGGAACTGCTCGGGCGCCATGAACGGCGGAGTGCCGATCAACTTGCCCGTCTCGGTGCGCAGTTCGCTGTCCTTCGGCCGGGAGATGCCGAAGTCGATGACCTTGGGCCCGTCGTCGGCGAGCAGGACGTTGCTGGGCTTGAGATCCCGGTGCACCACTCCCACCCGGTGGATGTCACGCAGGGCCTCGGCGAGCCCGGCCATCAGCCGGCGCAGCTGGGGCGGGGACATCGCCCCGTTCTGCTTCACCTGCTCCGCGAGGGTGGGCCCCGGGATGAACAGCGTGGCCATCCAGGGCCGTTCGGCCTCCGGGTCGGCGTCGACCACCGGCGCGGTGAAGGCCCCGCTCACCCTCCTGGCCGCGGCCACCTCCTGCCGGAAACGCCCCCTGAATTCGGGATCCCCGGCGAACTCCGCGTGCACGACCTTGACCGCGAGCCGCAGCCCGGAGGTCGAGCTGGCCAAATGGACCACACCCATGCCGCCGGAGCCCAGGCACGACTCCAGACGGTAATGACCGGCGTACTCCGGAAGTTCCGCTTCCGCGCCCGCTCCGGTATTTCGCTGTGGCGCCATGGAACCACCCCCGTGCTGTTCGTCCGCGCGCGCGACGCACGGAGCCTAGTCGATGACTCGTGCGAGACAGAGGCGGCTTGCTAGCCTCCGCGTGCGAGTCGCGCACAGGCGTGCGGGACGCGTTTCAGGTGAATCAAAGGGGCCCCATGACAGCCATGGGACCCAACGGGGGAGGTTTTTTCATGTCTGTTGACCGTACCGAGGAGATCGCCGGAGGCGACGAGGCCGAGGCCGTCACGACGGCGGCCACGAGCGCGACCGAGACGGCCCTGCGTTACTACTCGACCGCGCCCGGCAGCGCCCTCAACGTCCGAGGCGGCCCGGGCACCAGCTACAACATCGTCCGCGTCCTGCCCGCGGGTTCCCGCGTGCCGATCTTCTGCCAGACCCCGGGCACGACCGTCACCGGCCCGTACGGCACGACGAAGATCTGGGACAACATCGGCAACGGCGAGTACGTCTCGGACGCCTACGTGCACACCGGCAGCGACGGCTACGTCGCGGGCCGCTGCTCCTGAAGCAGCGCGGGATGTGGTCCGAGGCCCACCCGGCGCGATAATCGCCCCGTGAGCAACGAGACCACCCCCACAGGCCCGCACCCCGAGCCCATCCGCTTCTTCGGCACGACCTGGGTGAACCACGACGGCGGCTACGCGGCCCGCAGGGCAGGCGTGGCCGCCGGCTCCCTCGTGGCCGCCGCCGCGGCCTGCCTCGTGCTGCGCTTCGCCTACCAGGGCCTGGAGATCGCGGACGTCGGCAAGCTGGTGAACGTGCTGGTCGTGGTGATGTTCGCGGTGTGCAGCGCCCTCGCGTTCGGCCACACCTGGGGAGCGTTCACCAAGCGCCCCGACCCCGAGCGCCAGGCCTCCCTCCGCGGCCTCCTCGCGATCGGCTTCATCGGCTCCCTCCTCGCCTACTTCTTCCGCACCCTCTCCGAGGCCCCCGGCGAGAAGCTCCTCCGCCAGGAGTACGAGACGGCCCGCGACCAGCACGCAAAGCGCAGCAACCGCCGCACAGGCAACCCATCAAAACGAAAGGGTTCCTGAGCGACCCGAGGGAGGCTCCGACGCGCACCTGGCAGCCGCAAGCCTCCACGTACCCGCGGCCGGGTACGTACGGAAGGGTCCGTGCCGGTACGTCTCTGCCCGTCGCGTAGCCGGCTCCCAGCCGAGTTTCGCCGTGCTCGACTCCCGGGCAGTACGCCCACGCGGCGACGGGCAAGACGTACCGGCACGGACCCGACCCACCCACCGCACCGCGAACGGCGCCCACGCCAGCAGACGTACCGGCACGGACCCGACCCACCCACCGGCCTCACGTGAACGGCGCCCACGCCAGCAGACGGCACGGACCCGACCCACAACGCACCCGCACCCCCCGACAGGCGCCCCCGTCAAGGCGTGACCGCAGGCGGCGCCCCCGTCAACGCATGCCCGCGCCCGGCGGCCCACCCCTCCGGACAGGCATGCCCGCGCGCAGCCGCCCACCCCTCCAGCGCCGCCGCGCACGCATGGTCCACATGCCGCAGCCCGCCCAGCTCCAGCCGTACGTCGCGGTCGTGCGGCAATGCCTCCAACGCGTCCAGCAGCTTCGGCAGCCGTAGAAACGTCGCATTGCCCATCACCCGCACCACCAGCCCCACGTCCCCCAGGTCCTCCGTCTCCACATGCACATGGCTGATGTCCCACGCCGTCTTGGCGACGGCCAGCGCCAGCCCCACCAACACCCCCTCGAACAGGTTCCCGACCACAATGGCCACGGCCGTCACCACCAGCACCACGAACTCACCCCGGTGCTCCCGCCACAACACCCCCAACTCCCGTACGGGCACGAGCTTGCATCCGGCGTGCACGAGCAGCCCGGCGAGCGCCGCCACCGGAATCACCCCGAGCACCCCGGGCAGCAGCGCGGTGAAGACCAGCAGCCACACCCCGTGCAGCACCCGTGACGCCTTGGTCCGCGCCCCGGCCTGCACGTTCGCCGCGCTCCGCACGATCACCGCGGTCATCGGCAGCGCCCCGAGCACCCCGCACACCGCGTTCCCGGCGCCCTGCGCGATCAGTTCCCTGTCGTAGTCGGTCCTCGGCCCCCGGTGCAGCCGGTCCACCGCCGCCGCGCTGAACAGCGACTCGGCGGACGCGATCAGCGCGAACGCCAGCACGGTGCCGATCACGCCCACTTCCGTGAGCCGTCCCAGATCCGCCACCGCAGGCGGCCGTACGGCATCCAGCAGCCCGTGCACCCCGACCCGCCGCACGGACAGGTCGAGCAGCCCGGTGGCGGCGGACGCGAGCCCGACCGCCGGCAGCGGCGCGGGCACCACCCGGGCCCCGCGCCGCCAGCGCGGCCACAGCACGAGGACGAGTACGGTGCCGCCGCCGACGACCAGCGCCACCGGATCCGCGTCCCCGCCCAGGCTGAACAGCCCGGCGATCTTCCCGATGCCGCTCGCGGGCGCGGCCGCGTCACCCATGGCGTACAGCTGCCCCGCGATCAGCACGAGCCCGATCCCGGCCAGCATCCCCTGCACCACGGCCACGGACACGGCCCGGAACCACCGCCCGAGCCGCAGCGCCCCGAGCCCGACCTGCACGACCCCGGCGCCGAACACCAGCACACCCAGCGCCCGCAGACCGTACGTCTGCACCGCCTCGTACACGAGCACGGTCAGCCCCGCGGCCGGCCCGCTCACCTGCAGGCTGCTCCCGGGCAGCACCCCGGCGACCAGCCCGCCCACGATCCCGGTCACCAGCCCGAGTTCGGCCGGCACCCCCGAGGCCACGGCGACTCCCACGCACAGCGGGAGCGCCACGAGAAACACGACGAGCGACGCGGACAAATCGACTTTGGGTACGACATGCATGACGACTGCACCTCCATGGCGAACGGAACGAACGGGAGATGCGCGGGCCGCCGAGCCGGGGGAGGGCTCGACGAACACGTCATACGAACGGCATATGACCGTGCACTGAAATCCATTGTCAGGAAAGGGAGTTGAACGCACACCCCTTGCGGACGACCCATCGGGTGGCCCCAACGGCGCACGGACGCACTCGGATGTACGTCGTCGCCGCCGAGGTGCGCCGGTACGCCCACCCTGCCGAGCGCCCCCTGCTTGACGGCCCTGTCGTGCAGGAGCATTATTCATCACATGATGAATAATGCTTCCCGTCCACCCGACCGAGCCCTCGACCACCTCGGCGCCCCCGCCGTCCGCGCCGAAGACCTCACCGTCGTGCGCGGCACGCGCACCGTCCTGCGAGGCCTCGACTTCGCCGTGCCGCGCGGGCAGATCACCGGGCTGCTCGGCCCCTCCGGATGCGGAAAATCGACCCTGATGCGAGCGACCGTCGGCACCCAGGCCAAGGTGACCGGCACCCTCGAAGTCCTCGGCCACCCCGCCGGCGACGCCTCACTGCGTTCCCGTATCGGCTATGTCACCCAAGCCCCGTCCGTCTACGACGACTTGACGGTGCGTCAGAACCTGGACTACTTCGCCGCGATCCTCGACCCCGGTCGCGCCGCAGTCGACCGCCGCCACGACAACGTCACCCGGGCCATCACCGACGTCGACCTCACCAGCCACGCCGACTCCCTCGCGGGGAACCTCTCCGGCGGCCAGCGCAGCCGCGTCTCCCTTGCGGTCGCCCTCCTCGGCACCCCGGAACTCCTGGTCCTCGACGAACCGACGGTCGGCCTGGACCCGGTCCTGCGCCGCGACCTCTGGAACCTCTTCCACGCCATCGCCGCCGACCGAGGAGCGACCCTCCTCATCTCCTCCCACGTCATGGACGAGGCCGAGCGCTGCCACCGCCTCCTCCTGATGCGCGAGGGCGAGATCCTCGCCGACGACACCCCGGACGCCCTGCGCATCCGTACCGGCTCCGACACCGTCGGGGCCGCCTTCCTCCACCTGGTGGACGAGGCGATCGCAGCAGGCGACGAGGCGAGCGGGACCAGCACGAGCAACGAGTCCAGCGAGACAGGCAGCAAGGAGTCCCTCCGATGAGCACCACCGCGACCCCGGGCACCACGACGACCCCCGCGCCCCCGCGCCCGAGCGCGATCAACCCCTCCCGCACGACCGCCACGGCGACCCGCGTCCTGCGCCAGCTCCGCCACGACCCGCGCACGATCGCGATGATGATCCTGATCCCCTGCCTGATGCTGTTCCTGCTGCGCTACGTCTTCGACGGCAGCCCGCGCACCTTCGACTCCATCGGGGCCTCGCTCCTCGGCATCTTCCCGCTGATCACGATGTTCCTGGTCACGTCCATCGCCACCCTCCGCGAACGCACCTCGGGCACCCTCGAACGCCTCCTCGCCATGCCGCTCGGCAAGGGCGATCTGATCGCCGGCTACGCCCTCGCCTTCGGCACGCTCGCGATCATCCAGTCGGCCCTGGCGACGGGCCTCGCCGTCTGGTTCCTGGGCCTGGACGTGACCGGCTCCCCCTGGCTGCTCCTCCTCGTCGCGCTGCTCGACGCCCTCCTCGGCACGGCCCTCGGCCTCTTCGTCTCGGCCTTCGCGTCCTCGGAGTTCCAGGCGGTCCAGTTCATGCCGGCGGTGATCTTCCCCCAACTCCTCCTCTGCGGCCTGTTCACCCCGCGCTCCAACATGCACCCGGTCCTCGAAGCCATCTCCGACGTGCTGCCCATGTCGTACGCCGTCGACGGCATGAACGAGGTCCTCAAGCACACCGACATGACAGCGAACTTCGTCCGCGACGCCTTGATCGTCGCGGGCTGCGCATTCTTGGTCCTGACACTGGGAGCAGCCACTTTGCGCCGTAGGACAGCGTGAGACTTTGATCTTTCAGCCCGTCCGGCGCTTGAGGACGAGCGCGAAGCGCGATGGCAGGGGGAAAGGGGGCGCAGCCCCCAGAACAACGGGAAGGGAAGGGGCGGAGGGGGCGAAAAACCCCTGCGCACCCCACTTCACCACCGTCCGCCCACCGGACGCCAAAGCCCCCCGGTACCCCCGGGTGCGAGGATGGCCCAACGGACGACGCACCCCCGGAGGGCACCCGCAGCCATGACCCAGAAAGTCGCAGTCCTCGGCACCGGCAAGATCGGCGAAGCCCTGCTCAGCGGAATGATCCGAGCAGGCTGGGCCCCCACCGACCTCCTGGTCACGGCCCGCCGCCCGGAACGGGCCGAAGAGCTCCGTACCCGCTACGGCGTCACCCCGGTCACCAACCCCGAGGCCGCCAAGTCCGCCGACACGCTGATCCTCACGGTCAAGCCGCAGGACATGGGCACCCTTCTCGACGAGCTGGCCCCGCACGTTCCCGCCGACCGCCTGGTCATCAGCGGAGCCGCCGGCGTGCCGACCTCGTTCTTCGAGGAGCGCCTCGCCACCGGCACCCCGGTCGTCCGCGTCATGACGAACACGCCCGCCCTCGTCGACGAGGCGATGTCCGTCATCTCCGCCGGCACCCACGCCACCGCCGCACACCTCTCCCACACGGAGGAGATCTTCGGCGCGGTCGGCAAGACGCTCCGCGTCCCCGAGTCCCAGCAGGACGCCTGCACGGCCCTCTCCGGCTCGGGTCCGGCGTACTTCTTCTACCTGGTCGAAGCCATGACGGACGCGGGCATCCTGCTCGGCCTGCCCCGCGACAAGGCCCACGACCTCATCGTCCAGTCCGCGATCGGCGCCGCGACGATGCTCCGCGACAGCGGCGAACACCCGGTCAAGCTCCGCGAGAACGTGACCTCCCCCGCGGGTACGACCATCAGCGCCATCCGCGAACTCGAAAACCACGGTGTACGCGCCGCTCTCATCGCCGCCCTGGAAGCAGCCCGCGACCGCAGCCGCGAACTGGCCTCCGGCAACAACACCTGACCAAGAGGCCGCGACGGGAACACCCGCGAAACCCGGACCGGAGCCGGCGTCAGCCGCCCCCGGCAGCCTTGGGGCGTTCCCGTCGAACGACTCTCCCCTTCACACGGGCGGCAACAACCCCACCGCCCGATACGCCTCGTCCACCCGAGGCCGAGCCATCTCCCGCGCCTTCTCCGCCCCGCCCCGCAGCACCCCTTCCACATAGGCGGGATCGGCGCACAACTCCTTGTGCCGCTCCTGCAAGGGCCGCAGCAGTTCCACGACGGCGTCGGCGGCGTCCTTCTTCAACGCCCCGTACGACTCGTATCCCGCACTCAGCTCCTGCGGGTCCCCGCCCTCACATGCGGCCAGGATCTCCAGCAGATTCGAGACCCCGGGCCGGGCCTGAGGGTCGTACACGACGTCCTGCCCACTGTCGGTCACCGCCCGCATGACCTTCTTGCGTACGGCATCGGGCTCGTCGAGCAGATAGACGATCCCCGGCCCCGCGTCCTCGCTCTTCCCCATCTTCGACGCGGGCTCCTGCAGGTTCATGACCCGCGCCGCGACCTCCGGACGGGTGGCCCGGGGAACCACGAACGTGTGCCCGTACCGCTGGTTGAACCGCACCGCCAGATCCCGGGTCAGCTCGACATGCTGCGTCTGGTCGTCCCCGACGGGCACCTCATCGGTTCCGTACGCCAGGATGTCCGCCGCCATCAGTACGGGATACGTCAGCAGCGACAGCCGCACACTCCCGCCCCGCGCCCTCTCCCTCGCGGCCTTCTCCTTGTACTGGATCATCCGCCGCATCTCCCCGTCGGTGGCGACGCACTCCAGCAGATACGACAACCGCGCGTGCTCGTCCACATGACTCTGCACGAAGACGGTGCACACCCCCGGATCGAGGCCCGCCGCGAGCAACAGCGTCGCCGCCTGCCGACTGAGCCTGCGCACCCGCCCCGGATCGTGTTCCACGGTCAGCGCATGCAGATCCACGACGCAGAACAGCGCGTCGGCCCGATGCTGGTCGACCTCGGCCCACCGCCGTACGGCCCCCAGATAGTTCCCCAGCGTCAGATGCCCGGTCGGCTTGACCCCACTGAAGATCCTCGTCATCTCTCCACCTCCTGGTCGAGGCCGCCGCGCCCGCCGGCCGGCTCTCCTGGAGGGAGATACAAGAACGGCCGCCGAGGCGGCGGCCGTTGAGTACATACGTGAGTACGGCCGCCGTCAGGCGGCCCACCACTGCTGGGTGCACGTATGCGTAGTCATGCGTCAGAGAGTACGCCTCCGGGGTGCGGTCCGGAGGCAAGTTGACACGCCTAGGCCCGGTACGTAGTGTTCTCCGAGTTGTCCGACGTGAGCGCCGACTCCGGTCGGTCCCCGGACAGCCATTCCGCACCAAGCAGACAACGAACGACGACTCGTCGTCGGATCGTTTTCCTGCGTGTTTGCGAAATGAGGAATCCGCGTTCGAAAGGACGCAAGCCCCGATTAGCTCGGGGCTCAGGAATCCGCTAAAGTCTCACTCGTCGGAACGGCCCAACAGCCGCAGAAGACACAGTGCCAATATCCCGCTAACGCGGGGTGGCGCCGACTGGGAATCAGGCCCGAAAGGATCTGATAGAGTCGGAAACGCAAGACCGAAGGGAAGCGCCCGGAGGAAAGCCCCAGAAAATGTTCTGCGGGTGAGT
>NZ_JBMNDS010000065.1:0-57620 GCF_052543295.1 Streptomyces sp. SAS_270 | reverse complement strand
GCTCCGGACCCGCGGAGCTAGCCGCGGGGCGGGCTGAGCTTCAGGGGCGGCCCTACGGGGTTTTCGCCCCCTCCGCCCCTGCCCGTCCCGCACCCGGGGGCTGCCGTCCCGTACCCGGGGGCTGCCGCCCCGACCCCCCGCCCATCGGCCTGAACGGCCCCGTCCTCAAACGCCGGACGGGCTGAAAGCGCCTAGAAGCTCGTGATCAGCGCCCGTCCCCCCTTGCCCGCCGCCATGTTCTCGAACGCCGTCGGGATGTCCTCCAAGGTGATGCGTTCCGTCACCATGGATCCCAGGTCGAGGCGTCCCTCGCGGACGTGCTCGGCCAGGATCGGGAGGTCCTTCGCCGGGTCGGAGTTGCCGTAGACGCAGCCCGCGAGGGTGCGGCCCCAGTGGAAGATCTCCAGGGCGTTGAAGGTGATCTGCTGGTCCTTGCCGCCGATGCCGACGACCGTGGTGCGGCCGCCCCGGCGGGTGGCGTCCCAGGCCGTGCGGATGGTGACCGCGCGGCCGACGCACTCGATGGCCACGTCGACGCCCTGTTTGCCGGTGAGGGCGCGGATCTCGCGGGCGGTGTTCTCGGAGGCGACGACGTAGTCCGTGGCGCCGGCCTCGCGGGCGAGGGACTCCTTCGCGGACGAGACGTCGACCGCGACGATCTTGGAGGCGCCCGCGATCCTGGCGGACTGCAGGGCCGCCAGACCGACCCCGCCGGCTCCGAACACCGCGACGGTCTCGCCCGCCCGGACCTTCGCCGAGTGGTGGACGGCGCCGTAGCCGGTGAGAACGGCGCAGCCGAGGAGGGCCGCGTCGGCGAGCGGTACGCCGTCCGGTACGGGGAGCACACAGCCGGCGGCCACGACGGTCTCCTCGGCGAACGCGGCGACGTTCAGTCCGGGGTGCAGGTCGCTCCCGTCGGACACGCGCCGGGCGTACACGTCGGCCGCGCCGTTCAGCGCGTTGGCGCACAGCCACACCTCACCGAGCGAGCACGCATGACAACGACCGCAGGAGGGCGCCCAGTTGAGGACGACTCCGTCGCCGGGCGCGACATGTGTGACGCCCTCACCGACGGAGACGACCGTGCCCGCACCCTCGTGGCCGAGAACCGCGGGCACCGGCACCCGCATGGTGCCGTCGGACAGGGACAGGTCGGAGTGGCAGACCCCGGCGGCGACAAGGCGGACGCGGACCTGGCCGGGGCCGGGCTCGGGCAGCTCGATGTCGGTGATCTCCAGCGGGGCACCGATGGCGGGCAGGACGGCGGCACGGACGGCCATGGAGGCAACTCTCCCAAAAATAGAGCGATGTGGATTGCAGTACGGCCAACCGGCCTAGAACTGGAGGGACTTGGTCTGGAGATACTCGCCGAGACCGTGCGGACCCAGTTCGCGACCCACTCCCGACTGCTTGTAACCGCCGAAGGGGGCACGGGGGTTGAAGCGGCCGCCGTTGATGTCGACCTGCCCGGTCTCCAGTCGGCGGGCGAAGGCGACCGCCTCCGCCTCGTCCCCTGCCCAGACGGCACCCGCGAGGCCGTACACCGTGCCGTTCGCGATCCGCAGCGCGTCCTCCTGGTCCTCGTACCGGATGAGCGAGAGGACCGGGCCGAAGATCTCCTCCTGGGCGATCGTCATGTCGGAGGTCACATCGGCGAAGACGGTCGGGCTGACGAAGTAGCCGCGCTCGTACGGGGATTCGGGGCCGCCCGTGACCAGCCGGGCGCCCTCGGCCACGCCCTTCTCGATGTAGCTCCGCACCCGGGCCTGCTGCTTGGCGTTCACCACAGGTCCGATCCGGTCGCCGTACTTGGCCGCGGCGGACGCGGCGAGATCGACCGCCTCGTCGTACTGGTCGCGGTGCACGAGCATGCGCGTCCAGGCACTGCACGTCTGGCCGGAGTTGGACATCACGTTGGCGACGCCGACGGCCACGGCCTTGGCGAGGTCGGCGCTCGGCAGGATGACGTTGGCCGACTTGCCGCCCAGCTCCAGGGCCACCCTCTTGACGGCACCGCCGGCGGTGGCGCCGATGTGCCGGCCGACGGCCGTGGACCCGGTGAAGGAGACCAGGTCCACGCCCTCGTGCTCGGCGAGGGCCTGGCCCGCGACCGGTCCGAGGCCGGTGACCAGGTTGAACACGCCTGCCGGTACACCCGCTTCGTGGACCGCCTCGGCGAAGAGCTGTGCGGTCAGCGGGGTGTCCTCGGCGGGCTTCAGCACCACCGTGCAGCCCGCCGCCAGCGCCGGGGCGACCTTGGCGACGATCTGGTGCAGAGGGTAGTTCCAGGGGGTGATGGCACCGACCACGCCGACCGGCTCGTGGTGGACGGTCGAGTTGCCGATCCGCTCCTCGAAGGCGTGGGTCGCCGCCAGTTCGGCATAGGAGCCGGCGACCGCGATCGGCACGCCCGCGTGGACCGCCTGCGAGAACGCGAGCGGCGAGCCGAGTTCGGCGGTGACGGTCTCGGCGATCTCGTCCTTGCGGGCGACCAGGACGTCCCGCAGGGCTCCCAGGCGCGCCGCGCGTGCGGCGGGCGGGGTCGCCGCCCAGCCCGGCAGGGCGGCGCGGGCGGCCCGTACGGCGGTGTCGACGTCCTCGGCGCTGCCCGCCGGGACACGGCCGATCACCTGCTCGTCGACCGGGTTCACGACCTCGATCGTGTCCCCGCCCGCTGCGGGCCGCCAGGCTCCGTCGATGTACATGCCGTCGTGTGCCTGCATCGTGCTTCCTCCCGGATGGGCTGCGTCGTCCGGCTCACAAACTAGCGATGTTAGTTTTTGTGCGCCAGGCGCCCCCGGTCACCAGACGCACGGGACCGGCCGGAAACCCTCACAGGTCGACCCGGGCCCGATCGTCCACCCGGCCCACCGACTCCTGCCCGAAGGCCTTCTCGTACGCCCGGCGGATCTCCTCGATCCGCCGGTCGCTCGTGCCCGCCCGCGCCACGGGATACAGCAGCGTCAGCACGTACGACCGCTCCTTCTCGACGGTGCCGTGCGCGTCGCGCCACTGCCCGCGCCCGCTCTGCACGGTGAGCCCGTCCGGGAAGTCCGGCGTGATCTCCCGGTCGACGAAGGCCATGAACTGCCGGTCGGTGACGGCCGGGCCGCCGTCGGGCCGCTGAGTGCCGAAAAGGAGCCGGCTCTCGACGTACGGCTTCCCGCGCGCCGGAACGGACATGGCGGGACCCGCGGCCGCGACGGCTGCCGCGGGCACCCCGTCGGCGAGAGTGGCGTACGCGGCCGGAGCGGCGGCCAGCAGGAGTCCGACCGCCGTGAGGACGGCCCGGGTACGGAGGAGGTGCGGTTTCATGCACCCATCCCTAGCGGTTTCACTCCTCCAGATCCGGAAGCCGTGCCGGGGCCGGGCAGATCCGTTCGCCGTGCTGGTCGAAGACGAACAGGTGGGCGAGGTCGACGAGGAGGGGGACCTGCATCCCGTGGCGCAGGTCGATGTCGGGGGTGGTGCGGACGACGAGGTCACCGGGCAGGCGGCCCTCCGGGGGCGCCGGTTCGGGGCGCTCGGGTCCCGTGTCCCCGGGGTGTTCGAGGACCACGACGGGCCCGGCCCGCAGGGCGCCCGCCCGCTCTTTCAGCCGGTCGATGACGGTGCCCTCGCGGCGGCGCCGACGGGCCGGCCGGACCGGGCGCGGCGCCTCCAGGTCCGGTACGACGGCCGGCCGCGAGCCGGTGTTGAAGTGGACGAGGACCTCGTGGCCCTGGAACTCCACATGCTCGACGAGACCGCTGATCGCCACCTCGCCGGGGCGGGCGGCGGCGGGTTTGCCGATGCGGACGGCCTCGGAGCGCAGCCCGACGATGACCTCGCGCCCCTGCTGCACCCGGAGCAACTGGTGGTCGAGGGAGAGGGGTTCGGGCAGCCGCAGGTACTGCTTGCCGAGGCTGATGGACATCGCGCCGTCGAGCGGGGCGCGGACGAGGCCGCGCAGCAGGTTGATCCGCGGGGTGCCGATGAAGGCGGCGACGAAGACGTTCCTGGGCAGCGCGTAGACCTCCCGCGGTGTGCCCACCTGCTGCAGGACACCGCCGCGCAGGACGGCCACCCGGTCGCCGAGGGACATGGCCTCGGACTGGTCGTGGGTGACGTACACCGTGGTGACGCCCAAGTCCCTGGTCAGGCTGGATATTTCGGCGCGCAGGTGATTGCGCAGCTTGGCGTCGAGGTTGGACAGCGGCTCGTCCATCAGGAAGGCCGACGGGTGGCGTGCGATCGCCCGGCCCATGGCGACGCGCTGGCGTTCACCGCCGGAGAGCTGGCTCGGGAAGCGGTCGAGGAGGTCCTCGATGCCGAGCATCCGGGCGGTGGCGTCGACGCGTGGGCGCGGGTCCGCGCCGGGCTCCTCGATGCGCAGCGGGAAGCCGATGTTGTCGCGGCTGGTCATGCTCGGGTAGAGGGCGAAGTTCTGGAAGACCATCGCGATGTCCCGCTCGGCGGGCGCAAGATCGTTGGCGTACTCGCCGTCGAGGCGCACCTCGCCCTCGGTGGCGTCCTCGAGTCCGGCGATCATTCTCAGCACGGTCGACTTGCCGCAGCCGGAGGGCCCGAGCAGCACCAGGAACTCACCGGGCCGGATGTGCAGTGACAGCCGCTCCACCACGCGGGCGCCGCGCGTGTAGACCTTGCTGACGTTGTGCAGGGAGATGGCGCGTGTCATGAGGGGTGCCCCCCGGGGGCTCACAGGACGTAGGTGCTCCACGGTCGAACGTCCCGTGCGGGTCGTACGGGGCGTATGAGTCACGGAAGCTAACGGACCGCACACACCCGGGGGAAGACGCGCGGCGGGATCGGGTGGTCCGGTCCACCCCGTGAGAAAGCGGACGGCCCGCTTCAGCCTTCCTCTCGTCCCTTCCAGCCCCTTTCCGGCCGATTGGGACCTCGGGCCGGCGCTCCCCGGCTCCCCGGTCCGTTCACGCCCCGCGCGCCGGACCCCGGGTCGCCGTCAGATGCGCGAAGACGACGATGTTGCCGGCGTAGCCGGTCTTCGGGTCGTAGGCGCCGCCGCAGGTGATCAGTCGCAGCTCCGGGCGGTCCCTGGCGCCGTACACCTCCTTGTCGGGGAAGCGCGCCTTCTCGTACGTCCGCACGGCGTCCACGGTGTAGACGGCTGCCCGTCCGTCGGCACGACGGGCTTCGATCGGCTTGCCGGGGCGGAGCTGGTCGAGAGCGGCGAAGACGGCCGGTCCGGTTCTGGTGTCGCGGTGGCCGACGACGACGGCCGTGCCGGCCCCGCCCGGCATCGGTCCGCCGTCGTACCAGCCGACCAGCTTGGGGTCCTCCATCGGCGGCGCGGTGAGGCGGCTGGCGCTGTCGAGCCGCAGCCCGACCACCGGTGCCTCCAGACCGAGATAGGGGATCGCGAGGGTGGTGGGCCGGGAGGGCGGCAGCGGCGCCGGTGGGGCGGGGGGCCGCCTGGGCGGATGCGGCCGGTTCCCGGCGGCGGGGCCGGAGGACGCTCGGGCACCCCCCGGCCCCGCCGTGGCCGGTGCGGCCGGCTCGTCGTCGTGCGCCCACCAGACGCCGCCCACCGCCAGGGCGATCGTGACCACGATCGTCCTGGTCAGGCGGTAGGCGCGCGTCCGGTACCAGGGCCTGCGGCGTCGGTTACGCCTCGCCATCGGGGCGGCGGCGCAGCCGGAAGTACACGGCTCCTCCGACCACGACCAGTCCCGCTGCCGCCGCGCCGGCGACCGGCGAGAAGTCCCCGGTGCCGCGGGCCAGGCCACCGCCGCCGGCAGGCGGGCCGCCGTGCGGTCCGCCCGGTCCACCGTGCGGTCCACCCGGTCCGCCGGGCGGCGTCGAGGTGGGAGTCGGGGTCGGGGTCGGGGACGGCGTGGAGCCCGCACAGTCGACCTTGAAGACCTTCATCTTGCCCGCGCCGTTCTCGCCCTCGAACTTCCAGGTCAGCTTGTACATCCCGTCGGCCAGCGGCACGTTGGCGGTGTGCGCCGCCCCGGTCGCGTCGGCGACGAGGTCGCCCTCGGCCGTGTCGCCGCCCGGGACGGGCGGCTGGGTCTTGATGGACCAGTGGAACTTCTGCATCGCGTCGAAGCCGGTGCCGTCGAGGTAGAACTCGCAGACCTTCGGCTCGTCCTTCGGGTCTCCGGGGTCCGTGTCCGGCGTGTGGATCTTGACCGTTCCGTTGTCGCCGGGCGCCGTGGGAGCGGCGAACGCGGCCGGGGCCCCGGCGAGGGCGGTGCCCGCGACGGTGAGCGCGGCGAGGGTGGCGGCGGCTGTCAGGCGTGCGCCACCGCGGCGGGGGATGACGAGGGTGGACATGAGGGTTCCTCCGAGTCAGACGATTTTCATATAAATCGCGCTTCGTCTGACTCTCTTTCACATCCGCCCCGCGAACGTGGGGACCTTCGCCCGACGCTCCGTCAGATATCGCTCTTCCGGCGCAACCGCTCCCGGACCCCCGACCGGGCCCGCACCGGGTCCCCGCCGCCGGTTCCCCGGTCCGTTCGCCCCGGCGAGCGCAGCGCTACCCCGAAGGACAGCAGCAACAGCGCGCCGAGCATCACGAACGGAGCGGCCACACCCGCGACTCCGGCCACCAGACCGGCCGCGGCGGGCGCGGCGACCTGGCCGAGCCGGTTGCCGGTCAGCCGCAGGGCCAGCGCGGTGGAGCGCGCGCCGCCCGGGGCCGCCTGGACGACCGTGGTCATGGACAGCGGCTGGCCGACCCCCAGGCAGAAGCCGAGGACCAGCAGCATCACCGCGAGCCCCCACACCGGCACCGGCAGCGCGATGCCCGCGCAGAGCAGACCTGCCACCAGACAGGTCACGGTGAGCAGCGCCGCCCGGCCGAGCCGGCGCAGCATCGGCGTCATGACCAGCCGGCAGGCGATGGTCGCCGCCGCGCGCAGACTCAGCAGCAGACCGATCACGGACGGCTCGATGCCCCGGTGGTCGCCGACGACCGGCAGATACGCGGTGAGGATGTCCGTCGCGGACAGCACGGCGAGGCTGATGAAGATGCCCGCCGGAACGCCCCGGGTGCGCAGGATGCGGCCGACGGGAACGCGATCGCCTTGTCCCGCAGGCGACTTGGACGTCGCAGGGCGTTCGATGCGCCACAGCGACGTACAGGAGACCGCGGCGACCGCGCCCGCGACGAGCAGGGCCAGCGCGCTGGTGCCCGCCCGGTCGGGGCCGGTGATGAGGGCGCCGGCGGCGATCGGTCCGACGAGCTGGCCCAGGGACGCGCCGATGGTGAAGTGCCCGAAGTTGCGGTCCTGTTCGTGCGGTGCGGACTGGCGGGCGACGATCGACTGGGCGCCGATGACGAAGCAGAGATGGCCGAGGCCCATCACGCCGCTCCAGGCGGCCATCGCCGTCAGCGAGTCGGCCCTGCCGCTCAGCGCGCAGCCGCCCGCGATGAGGACGACGCCGACGGGCAGGAGCGGGGCACAACGCCCGTGGTCCGTACGGCGCCCGAGCGGTACGGCGGCGAACAGCGGGAGCAGCGCGTACACGCCCGCGATGACTCCGATCGCGCGCTCGTCGGCGCCCAGCGCGAGGGCCCGGTAGGAGACGGCGGGCCGCGCCATCGACACCGCCCCCTGCGCGAAGGAGAAGGCGATGACGAGGCGCAGCAGCCAGCCCCGGCCGGGCCCGGAAGCGTCCTTCATCAGATGATGCCGAAGAGGATTCCCGCGCCGAGCACGACCATCGAGGTGAGCGCTGCCCACTTGACCACGAACCTGGTGTGGTCGCCGAACTCGACCTTCGCCATGCCGACGAGGACGTAGACGGCGGGCACCAGCGGGCTCGACATGTGCAGCGGCTGGCCGACGAGCGAGGCGCGGGCGATCTCCAGGGAGGAGACGCCGTGGGCGTGGCCCGCTTCGGCGAGGACCGGGAGGATGCCGAAGTAGAAGCCGTCGTTGGACATGAAGTACGTGAGCGGGATGCTCAGGACACCGGTGACGAAGGCCATGTGCGGGCCCATGCCGTCGGGGATGTTGCCGACCAGCCACTTGGCCATGTGGTCGACCATGCCCGTGCCCTGGAGCACGCCCGTGAAGACGGCGGCGGCGAAGACCATGCCCGAGACGTTGAGCACGTTCTCGGCATGGGCGCCGAGGCGGGCCTTCTGGTCGGGCATGTGCGGGAAGTTGACGGTGAGGGCGAGGGCCGCGCCGAGCAGGAAGAGGACCGGGATCGGCAGCCACTCCATGATCATGGCGGTGAGCAGGGTGACCGTGAGGAGCGCGTTGAACCAGTAGAGCTTGGGGCGCAGGGTGGCGCGGTTCGGGTCGAGGCCCTGGAAGCCGTCGTCGTCCGTCTCGGGGGCTTCGGCGTCCGTGCCGGAGCCCGCACCGCCCGTACGTGGGCCCTTCTTGCCCTCGGAGCCGCCACCGGCGCCGACCAGAACCGTCTCGGACTCGGCGGGCTCCAGGACCTCGTCCAGTGTGAGCACACCGAGCCGCTTGCGCTCGCGGCGGCCGAGGACGTACGCGAGGGCGAAGACACCGAGCAGGCCGACGGCGAGGGCCGGGATCATCGGGACGAAGATGTCGCTGGCGTCGAGCTTGAGCGCGGTCGCGGCGCGGGCGGTGGGGCCGCCCCAGGGCAGGGTGTTCATCACGCCGTTGGCCATGGCGGCGACGCCGGTCATCACGACGAGGCTCATCTTGAGGCGCTTGTAGAGCGGGTACATCGCCGAGACCGTGATCATGAAGGTGGTCGAACCGTCGCCGTCGAGCGAGACGATCGAGGCGAGCAGGGCCGTGCCGACGACGATCCGCAGCGGGTCCGCCTTGCAGAACTTGAGGATCCCGCGAACGATCGGATCGAAGAGACCCACGTCGATCATCACACCGAAGTAGACGATCGCGAACATGAGCATCGCCGCCGTGGGGGCGAGGCTGGTGACGCCGTCGATGACGTAGTCACCGAGCTTGGCGCCCTTACCGACGAAGACACAGAAGAGTGCCGGGATCAGCACGAGCGCCGCGATCGGCGACATCTTCTTCAGCATGATCAGGACCAGGAAGGTCGCGATCATGGTGAAGCCGAGGATGGTCAGCATGAGTGGATACCTAACGTTCGCCCTTGAACTCCCACCAGGGCCGGCGGTGAGGGTGACGTTAGGTCGCGCCATCCAGCGTTAACAAGACGTTGACATGAGAGCAATAAGCGCAAAACTCCAGGTCACAGCGTTGTCTCGGTGAGTGCCAGCTCAACGGGGACTCCGTTGAGTACGGCGTTGCCCGACAGCGGGTCCAGGAGCGAGCCGTCGAGGAGCTGGTTGACATTGACGCCCGGGTCCAGGGCGGCGTGGCTCATCCGGGTGCCCGGCCGGTCGTGTCCCCAGCCGTGCGGCAGGCTCACCACGCCGCTGCGGACGCCGTCGGTGACCTCGGCGGGAGCGGTCACCTCTCCCCCGGCGCCCTTGACCCGGACGGGCGCCCCGTCGGCGATGCCGAGGCGCGCGGCGTCCTCGGGGTGGATGTGCAGGGTGCAGCGGTTGGAGCCGCCGGTGAGGGCCGGCACGTTGTGCAGCCAGCTGTTGTTGGAGCGCAGATGGCGGCGGCCGATGAGCACGAGCCCGGCCGGGCGCTCGCGCAGTGCTTCGCGCAGCCGCGGCAGGTCGCCGGCGATGGGGCCCGGCAGCAGTTCGATCCGCCCGCTGCGGGTCTTCAGCGGGCCGGGCAGGCGCGGCTGGAGCGGTCCGAGGTCGATGCCGTGCGGGTGGGCGAGCAGCTTGCGCAGGCTCAGCCCCTCGGGGTTCGCGCCGAAGCCGTCGCCGTAGGGGCCAAGGCGCAGCATCAGGTCGAGGCGTCGCTCCGGGCCGGACTCGCCGGTGAGGGCGGCGGCGAGTTCGCGCGGGTCACGTCCGTGGACGGGTGAGTGCGCCTCGGTGACGGACTTGCCGAGGGTCTGGTCGATGACGAGATCGTCGACGGCGGACGGGTCGGCGCCGTGCATGCCGGTCGCGGCGAGTGTGAGGCGGGCGAGGATCTCGGTCTCGGGCATCCGGCCCGGTTGCAGGGGGATCGCGGCGCGGCCGTAGCGGACCTGGTTGCGCACGGCGAAGGCGTTGAAGGCGAAGTCGAAGTGCGGCGCCTGCGAGGGCGGGGGCGGCGGCAGGACGACGTGTGCGTGGCGTGAGGTCTCGTTGAGGTACGGGTCGACGCTGACCATGAAGTCCAGTGAGCCGAGGGCCTTGTCGAGGCGGTCGCCGTCCGGCGCGGAGAGCACGGGGTTGGCGGCGACGGCGATGACGGCGCGGACCGGGCTGCCCTCCGGCGTCGCGGTGTCCATCTCCTCGGCGAGCGAGGACAGCGGCAGTTCGCCCTTGGCTTCGGGGTGCCCGCCGACCCGGCTGTGCCAGCGTCCGAGGGCGAAGCCGCGGCCGGGGCCGGCCGGGCGGGGTGTCTTGTCGGTGGCGGAGAGGGGGAAGAGTGCGCCGCCGGGCCGGTCGAGGTTGCCGGTGAGGATGTTGAGGACGTCGACGAGCCAGCTGGCGAGGGTGCCGTGCGGGACGGTGCAGCTGCCGATGCGGCCGTACACGGCGGCGGTGGGTGCGGCGGCGAGTTCGCGGGCGAGTGCCCGGATGGTGTCGGCGGGCACGTCGCATGCCTCGCTCGCCGCCTCGGGCGTGAAGTCCCGTACGGCTTCGGCGAGTTCGTCGATGTCCTGGACGTGCGGGGCGAGGTCGCCGAGGTCGACGAGCTTCTCCTCGAAGAGGACGTACGTCATCGCGGCGAGCAGCAGCGCGTCGGTGCCGGGGCGGATGGCGACGTGCCTGTCGGCGAGCTTGGCCGTGCGGGTGCGGCGCGGGTCGATGACGGTGAGGGTGCCGCCGCGGGCCTTGAGGGCCTTCAGCTTGCCCGGGAAGTCGGGGGCGGTGCACAGACTGCCGTTGGATTCCAGGGGGTTGGCGCCGATGAGCAGCAGATGGTCGGTGCGGTCCAGGTCGGGCACGGGGATCGCCACCGCGTCGCCGTACAGGAGCCCGCTGGAGACATGCTTGGGCATCTGGTCGACGGTGGAGGCGGTGAAGATGCTGCGGGTGCGCAGCGCGCCCAGCAGGACGGGCGGGTAGAGGGCGCCGGCCATGGTGTGCACGTTGGGGTTGCCGAGGACGACACCGACGGCGTTCGGCCCGTACTGCTCGACGACCGGGCGCAGCCCCGCCGCCACGGCGTCGAAGGCCTCCTCCCAGGTGGCCTCGCGCAGCTCGCCGTCCTTGCGGACGAGGGGGGTGCTCAGCCGGTCCGGGTCGCCGTCGGCGGCGCCGAAGGACGCGCCCTTGGGGCAGATGAACCCCTGGCTGAACACGTCGTCGCGGTCACCGCGTGCTCCGGTGACCCGGGTGCCCTCGATGGTCAGGGTGAGCCCGCAGGTCGCCTCGCAGAGCGGGCACACGCGGAGCGCTGTGCGGGAGTCGGTGGTGGGCACGGGTCCTCCCGGAGGACGGTGGCGGCGATGACGCACGGACACCGCCGAGCATACCGACCGGTATGCACTGCGGGGAGGGCCTGCGGGGGGTGAGGTCGGAAACTCGCGAGAGCCCCCAACTCAGTCGAGAACCCTCGCCAGATACGCCCGCAGCAGCTCCCGTGTCTCCGCGATGGTGCGTTCGTCCCCCTCCGGGGCGATCCGGAAGGCCAGCTGGACCAGGGTGTCGGCGGTTTCCACGGCGATCAGGAAGGTGCGGCGCAGGTCCTCGTCGGGGGCCCGGTCCAGGTAGGCGGAGAGCAGGTCGGTGAGGCGGTCGGCGACGCGGTGGTTGGGTTCGCTGTGGCGGGCGCCGACCGGGATCTGGTTGCCGAAGTCGACGAGGGAGAAGCCGGGCGCGGTGCGCTTCATGACGAGGTACTCGTCGAGGACGGCGTCCATGGCCGTACGCCAGCCGCCCGCACCCCCGCCCGCCTCCCGCAGCCGCTCGGTGACGCGCTCGGTGTAGCGGTCGAGGTTGCGCTGGGCGAGCGCGTCGGCCATCGCGCGCTTGTTGCCGAAGAAGCGGTAGACGGAGCCGATGGGCACGCCTGCGCGCTGGGCGACGGCACGGGTGCTCAGGGCGTCGTAGCCGACCTCGTCGAGGAGGTCGGCGCACGCGTCGAGGATTCTGGTCAGTCGTTCGGCGCTGCGGCGCTGGATGGGGGCGCGGCGCAGCGAGGTCGCTTGGGGCACGGGCTTCATGATGCCTTTCCGCCGGGGTCCGGTGAACCTCCCGTACCAGTACGGGCCTCGGGGGCGTTGTCGCTCAGCGTCGGTGCGGGCGTCGTCGGGGTCGTCGGCGCCTTGAGGGTTTCTCCCGCCTGGGACTGCGTGATGTCCGCCGTGCTCTCGACGGGCTTGCCGCCGACGGCCCAGACGGTGCGGTCGTCCGCGTACAGACGTGCGGTGACGTGGTGCGTGCCGCGCGGGACCAGGGCGGCGCCGAGGTGGTACTCGGCGGTACGGAGCTCGGCGAGCGTGCGGCCGTCCAGATACAGCACGGCGACCCCACGGCCGGCCACCGCCCTGGCCGGGGTCCCGGCGGGCGAGAAGCGGAAGCGGTGGAGGGTCAGCGTCACGTCCCAGCTGTCGTCGGAGTCCGGCTGGACCTCGATGGCGACGTTCGGGGCGCCCTTCTTGTCGACCTCGCGATAGTGCCGGCCCTGCTCGTCCGTGCGGTCCAGCAGCTTGCCCACGGGCGAGGCCGACGGCGCGCCCCCGCGCTCGCGCGCGTCACTGGAACCACAGCCCGCCGATCCGCCGAGCAGGGCGCAGATCACGAGCGCGGCGAGCGGTACACGCGTCCACGACATGCCGGGGAGAGTAGAACACCGCTCCGACAGTCGGATCCCCCTGGAGTCTGGTTCTCGCTCCCTCTGCGGACCGATGCGGTGCGATCCGGGCCGAAGTGGCCCGCTCTGTGACGCACCCGCCGGCCCCAGCGTGGCTCGCTTTCCCTCTTGCGCGCGGAAAAACCGAATCCTACGGTGAAGCATAGGAATCGACGGCACATCGGCGTACGCCATCAGGCGCAAGGGAGCGATCATGAGCGGGGACGCGAGGAAGACGGCCGAGGGGCTGGTCTACCTCTCCGGTTTCGGCAACGAACACGGCTCGGAGGCGGTCCCGGGCGCGCTGCCGGTGGGCCGCAACTCCCCGCAGCGGGCACCGCTCGGGCTGTACGCGGAGCAGCTGAGCGGTACGGCGTTCACGGAACCGAGGGCGCACAACCGGCGCTCGTGGCTGTACCGGATCCGCCCGTCGGCCGCGCACCCCGCGTTCACGCGCACGGAGAACGGCGCGATCCGCACGGCCCCCTTCACGGAGACGGCCCCCGACCCGAACCGGCTGCGCTGGAACCCGCTTCCGGAGCCGGCGCCCGGCACCGACTTCCTGGCCGGCCTGTGGACCCTCGGCGGCAACGGCGACGCGACCCAGCGCACGGGCATGGCGGTGCACCTGTATCACGCGACCGCGTCGATGGAGCGGGTCTTCAGCGACGCCGACGGGGAACTGCTGATCGTGCCCGAGCGCGGCGGCCTGCTGCTGCGCACGGAGTTCGGGCTGCTTCATGTGGAGCCGGGCCATGTGGCGCTGATTCCTCGTGGTGTCCGCTTCCGTGTGGAGCTGCTGGATGCTTCGGCTCGCGGTTATGTGTGCGAGAACTATGGGGCGCCCTTCCAACTGCCCGACCTGGGCCCGATCGGCGCCAACGGGCTGGCCAACGCGCGGGACTTCCTGGCGCCGGTCGCCGCGTACGAGGACGATGAGACCGCGGCGGGCCCCGTCGAGGTGGTGAACAAGTTCTGCGGCAACCTCTGGACGGCGATGTACGACCACTCGCCGCTCGACGTGGTCGCCTGGCACGGCAACCATGTGCCGTACGTCTACGACCTGCGCCGTTTCAATGTGATCGGCACCATCAGCTACGACCACCCGGACCCGTCGATCTTCACGGTGCTCACGTCGCCGTCGGACACCCCGGGGCTCGCGGGTGTCGACTTCGTGGTGTTCGCGCCGCGCTGGCTGGTGGGCGAGAACACGTTCCGGCCGCCGTACTTCCACCGGAACGTGATGAGCGAGTACATGGGGCTCATCGAGGGCGCGTACGACGCGAAGGCGGAGGGCTTCGTGCCGGGCGGTGGCTCGCTGCACAACATGATGTCGGCGCACGGCCCGGACCGGGAGACCTTCGACCGGGCGAGCGCCGCCGAACTGAAGCCGCAGAAGGTGGACGACGGCCTCGCGTTCATGTTCGAGACCCGCTGGCCGGTGACCGCCACGCCTCAGGCAGCGGGGGCGGAGCACCTGCAACAGGGCTACGACGACGTCTGGCAGGGCCTCCAGCGTCACTTCCGCCCGGCGGGCTAGGGGGTGTTTTGAAAGTCCTGTGCGGTGCCCGCGGTGTTCGGTGCGTGCCCTCGGCGTGCCTTCAAAACACCCCCTAGCAGTACGGCCCGTTGCACTGACCGCCCGCGACCGGTACGGATAGCCCTCGTGACCTCCTTCGCTCCGGACTCGATCGTCCTGAACCGCAAACTGCCGCTCTGGTATCAGGTGTCGCAGTCCCTGCGCGCCTCGATACTCGGCCGGGCGCCGCAGGACCCGCTGCGCCTGCCGACCGAGGAGCAGCTCGCGGGGCACTACGGAGTGAGCGTGCTGACCATGCGGCAGGCGCTCAAGGAACTGGAGGACGAGGGGCTGATCACCCGGCATCGCAGACGGGGCACGTTCATCGAGCCGAGCGCCCGGCGGGGCGCGCCCGTACGGCTGCTCGGCTCGGTGGACGCGATCGTGGCCCAGCAGTCGGGCATGACGACCGAGCTGCTCGACCACGGCCAGGCCGCGGTGTCGGCCGAACTCGCCGAGTTCTTCCCCGATCTGGACCGGGTGGGCACCTACCACCGGCTGCGCAGCGACGAGAAGACGGGCGAGCCGACGAACCACGCGCGCAACTACGTCCGGCCCGAACTGGCCGCGCTGATCGACCCGGAGGACCTGGTGCGCTGGCCCATGACCAAGGTGCTGCGGGATGTGGTCGGCGTGCGGATCAGCCGGATCACCGACACCGTGGAGGCCCGGCTCGCCGACCCGGAGACGGCGCGGCTGCTCCAGGTCCCGCTGCTGAGCCCGATCCTGCACTACACGGGCGTCGTGCACGGCGAGGACGGCCGCGCCCTGGACGTGGTCCGTATCCACTACCGGGGGGACCGCTTCTCGTTCACGGTCACCCTCGACGCCCACTGACCCCGGCGTGCCCCCTGGAGGACGTCGTACGATGCCGAGCGTGACGCACGACGACGCTCCGCTGCTCGCGGACCTCATGCCGTGGTCCGTCGCCCCGCCGAGGCTGGGCCGGGGGTGGCCGACGGCCCCCGATGCCGCGTCCCTGAAGGCGCGCTGGGATGCGCTGATGAAGGCCGAGGGGCCGGATCGCGAGGCGCTGTTCGGCCCCACCCGCTCGCGCACCCTGCACTCGGCGGTCGCGCAACTGCCGGGTCGGAGCGGCGGAACGGGCCGGCTGGCGCGCGAGTCGGGCCCCTGCCCGGAACCGGTGCGCGTCCTGCACGGTCCGTTCGACGAGCAGTGGCTGATCCCCGACCACCGGTTGATCGACGCGGCACGTCCGGAGCTGTGGCGGGTGGCGGACGAGCGGCAGGTGTTCGCGGTCGAGCAGACGGTGGTGCCCGAGTCGTCGGGCCCCGCGCTGCTGGTCTCCTCCGTCGTGCCGTTGAGCGCCGGCCGCGGTGGCCGGGTGCGCCCTCTCCACCGGCGCCCGGGCGGTCGCGAACCGAACCTGGCGCCGGGCCTGTTGGAGTACCTGGGCGGCCGGTTGGGACACTCCCCCGAGCCGGTCGACGTCCTCGCCTGGACGCTGGCGCTGGCGCGGGCGGGCCGTGCGGGCTGCGCGGTACCCCTCACCGCCGACCCCGACAGCTGGGCGCACGGGGTCGAACTGGGCCGCAGGATGCTGCGGTTGATGCGACGCGAGGGCGAGCGCCCCAAGCTCCCCGGCGGCCGTCGCCCCTATGTCCGCGCCCCGCTTCCCACCCGACCGCTCGATGTGTACTACGACCGTGACGAGGAGGCCCTGCACCTCGGCGAGGGCGTGATCTCCCCGGTGCCGTCGGACGCCTGGGACTTCGAGGTGGGGGGCGTGCGCGTCCTGGAGCAGTGGTTCGCGGCCAGGACCGTACCGGCCGAGCCGGGGACTCTGGAGGCGGTCCGGCCCGCCACCTGGCCGCAGGTGTGGACGTCCGAACTCCTGGAGCTCGTGACGGTGCTCGCGCTGCTCGCGGAACTGCGGCCCCAGCAGGCCGAGTTGACCGTGGGGGACGCGCCGGTCACGGCGGCCGAGCTGCGCACGGCGGGGGTGCTGCCGGTGCCGGACGCGGCGCGCAGGCCCGCGTCCGTCCTCGATCATCACGAGGAGGGCCCGGAGGGCCAGTTCGCGCTGCTCTAACGCTCTCGCCGGAACTCCGGATCGAAGGCGTCCAGCACTCGGGTGAGCGCCCGCGCGAACACCGCCTCCAGGTCGATCGGCCCGCTGTCCTCCATGAAGGCCGCGGCCAGCCGCGGATACGCGCCGGTGGCCACCTGGCTGCCGAGATAGGCGATGCGGACCGCGTTCTCCTCCTCCTCCGACCAGGGCATGGAGCGGGTGCGCTCGGCGGTGGCGATCTCGTTCGCCGTGTACGTCGTGACGGCGCCGTTGAGCATCGCGATCAGCTCCATCTTGACGCTCGCACGCACATCGAGCGGTTCGAGGCAGGCCAGGCAGTGCTCCAGATAGCGCAGGGTGTGCGGGCTGAAGCCGTACACGCCGGACATCAGGCGCGGCACCCAGGTGTGGCGGTGCATGATGGCGCGGGTCTCGTGGGCGTTGCGGAGCATGTCGGCGCGCCAGTCCCCGGAGGGTTCCTCGATGACGTGCTCGGCGCCGATGGCGTCGAGCATCAGCTCGTACAGGTCCTCCTTGCGCGGCACGTAGTTGTAGAGCGACATCGTGCCGCAGCCCAGTTCGGCCGCCACGTGCCGCATGGACACCCCTTCGAGCCCCTGCGCGTCCGCGATGCGCACCGCGGCGGCCGCGATGTCCGCGCGGCTGAACGCGGGCCGCGGGCCACGCCCCGCCCGCTCCGGACGGGCCCAGATCACTTCGGGTACGGCCTTGCGCCCTGCCATGGGTCGATCACCTCGTGGACCATCCTAGTTACGTACACCGTACGTAGTGCGCTATGGTCGACCCATGACTACTACGTACGCTGTACTTAGTGAAGGTCTGGAGAAGAGCTTCGGATCACGGGGGAACGTCGTCCACGCCGTACGGGGCCTGGATCTGGCGGTGGCGCAGGGCACGGTCTGCGGGGTGCTCGGGCCGAACGGGGCGGGCAAGACGACGGCGGTACGGCTGCTCGCCACGCTGCTGCGGCCCGACGCGGGGTCCGCGCGTGTCGCCGGGCACGACCTGGTGCGGGAGGCCGGCGCCGTCCGGGGCGCGATCGGGGTCACCGGGCAGTACGCCTCCGTCGACGGCGACCTCACCGGGCGGCAGAACCTGCGGCTGTTCGCGAAGCTGCACCGCGTCCGGGACACCGCGGCGCGGGCGGGTGAGCTGCTCGACCGGTTCGGTCTCGCCGAGGCCGCCGACCGGCCCGCGTCCACCTACTCGGGCGGCATGCGGCGCCGGCTGGACCTGGCGGCGAGCCTGATCCGGCGCCCGGCCGTGCTCTTCCTCGACGAACCGACCACCGGCCTCGACCCGGCGAGCCGCAACCAGATCTGGGAGGCCGTGCGCGCGCTCAAGGACGACGGCACGACCGTGCTGCTCACCACGCAGTACCTGGAGGAGGCCGACCAACTCGCCGACACCATCGCCCTGCTGGACCACGGCAGGGTCGCGCACACGGGATCGCCCGGCGAGCTCAAGGCGCTCATCGGCTCGTACGCCGAGGTGGTCGTCGCGCACCCGGACGCACTGCCCGGGGCGGCGGCCGTCCTGGACCAACTGACGGGCTCGGCGCCCGACTTCGCCCCCGAGCGGCACGCCGTGGGCGCGCTCGCGACCGACCCGACGCTGACGCTGCCCCGGCTGGTGCGCGAACTCGACGCCGCCGGGGTGCCGTTGCTCGACGCGAGCCTGCGGCCGCCCACGCTCGACGACGTCTTCCTCCGTCTGACGAGCGGCCCTGCCGACTCCCGGCGCAACAACCCGAACGACGGCCCGAACGACCACAAGGAGCTGGTGGCATGAGCACGTTGGCGTACGACGGCAGCGCGATGCTGGGCCGTCACCTTCAGCGGATCCGGCACAACCCCGGTCTGGTCGTACTCACCCAGACCATGCCGATCACGATGCTGCTCTTCTTCGGATACGTCTTCGGCAGCGCCCTCGCGATGCCGGGCGAGGAGTACCGCGCGTACCTGCTGCCGGGCCTGCTGGTGGCGACCGCGGCCAACGGGATCATGACGGGGATGTTCCAGGCCGCCCAGGACTCGCACCGGGGCGTGATGGACCGCTTCCGTACGCTGCCGATGAGCCGGGCCGCCGTGCCGCTCGGGCAGGCGGCCGCCGACCTGGTCGTGACCGCCGTGGGGATCGTGCCGCTGCTGCTGGTCGGACTCGTGGTGGGCTGGCGGATCGACGGATCGGCGCTTCAGGCGGTCGGGGCCCTGGGGCTGCTGCTGCTCTTCCGGTTCGCCATGACGTGGGTCGGCATTCTGCTGGGACTCGCCTCGGGGAGCGAGGAGGCTGCCGGTCAGCTGGGCAGCGCCACGTTCATGCTGCCGCTGTTGTCGAACGCGTACATCCCCACCGACAACCTGCCGGGTTGGCTGCGCACGATGGCCGAGTGGAATCCCCTCAGCGCGGTGACGACGGCGCTGCGCGACCTGTTCGGGAACGCGCCGGTGCCGGACGGCGCCGCCTGGCCGGTGGCGCACCCGGTCGCCGGGTCGCTCGCCTGGTCCGCCGCCCTGATCGCCGTGTTCCTGCCGCTGGCCGTCCGCCGGTACGAACGCGGTGAACGGTGAGCACGAGCACTCGGGGGCTCCGCCCCCGAACCCCCGCTCCTCAAACGCCGGAGGGGCTATATCCAGCCCCTCCGGCGTTCGAGGACGAGCGCGGCAGCGCGATCAGTGACGGGAAGGGAAGGGGCGGAGGGGGCGAAAACCGCTGTTCCTCGGCCGTGACCCCGCTCAACGGGTGGTGGAAGAGCGGGAGTTGGGGAGCGCTACGGGCATGCGGGGACAACGGCCACGGATCAGCACAGCGCCGCGCCGGGGCGGCGAACGCCCGAGCGCGGGTCAGAAACCGCCTGACCGCACCGCTCAGTGGCCACCGAACAGCGTGCGGCGCAGCCGCTTCAGCGGTGCGAAGAGCGAGACCCGCCGCATGCGCGCGACCCTGCCGTTGCGGTCCTTCCCGGTGTCACGCGCGGTCAGCTCACGCATCAGGGACGTCGCCTCGGCCGTCTCGCGCTGCGGGAGGGCTGGGCCGCCCAGCACCGAGAGATGGCGGTCGAGGCGCGAACTGGTCGCGCTGCTCCCGCAGGTGATCGCAGGGACGCGTGCCCTGCTGCGCATCGTTATCTGTTCCATGTCACTCCCCACCCGTACGAGTCCACCCGGCCCGGGCAGGCTAACCCTATCGCTCCCTCGTGGCACTCGTGTATCGCGGTCACAGGATTCACCTTCCCTGTAAGGGTGTTGACGATTACTCTCCGAATCCAACTGATTTCAGGTCGACTTGGGCAATTGGTGCAGTGGTGGGCTGCTGTGAGCCGCCGGGTGGCTCTACGGTCACAGCGAGTGACTGGGCGTCAGTGTTCAGTCCAGCGGTGACCAAGGGCGTGTCGCCGTCGAAGAGCCCCAGGGAGCGTGGTTGCACGTGGGGGCGCATGAGCCACAGCTGGTGCACGCGTCCCCCCGTCGGGCTGCCGAGCCCGCTCGGTGTCACGACGGCGCGCCGTAGCGACGCGGAGGCGACGACGGCCACACCGTGCCCCCGGACGTCCCGGGCGCCGGTCGCGCGGGCGTCGGGCGCCGCGAGAACGTGGGCGATCTCACGTGCCTGGGCCCGCTCCTGGTCCAGGGTGTCCCTGGTCTGCGTCGCCTGAACGGCGAAGAGCGAGGCCACGACGAGCGCGGCGGCGGCCGTGGCGGTGGCGAGCGGGGCGAGCAGCGGTCGGAAGCGGGGGGTACGCGCGCGTGCCGGCTGCCTTTCCCCCCGGCCGCGGGCCGGCTGCACGGCGCCGCGCACGAGCAGTTCGTCGTCCTGGGAGGGGGCCTCCTGCGGAGTGGTGCGTACTGCGGTCAGGACGCGGTCGCGCAGGGCCGGCGGGGGCGGGGCCGCGGTGGACCAGGCGAGACGGACGGCGTCCTCGGCGAGGGCGCGCACCTCGGCGGCGCAGCGCGTGCAGCGCCGCAGGTGCCGCTCGAAACGGCGCCGCTCGGCGGGCTCCAGGGCGTCGAGTGCGTAGGGGGCGGCAAGCGAGTGCGGATCGCGGCCCCGCAGTCGGTCGAGGACGCTCATGCGACTCCTCCCAGGCAGTCCCGCAGCCGCGTGAGTCCGTCCCGCATCCGGGTCTTCACGGTGCCGAGCGGCAGGGAGAGCCGTTCGGCCACTTCACGGTACGTGTACCCGTCGTAGTAGGCGAGGGTGACGGACTGCCGTTGCAGTGCCGTCAGACGGTCCAGGCAGCGGCGGACCCACTCGCGTTCGAGCCCGGCCTCGACCTCTTCGGCGACCTGGTCGAAGGCGGGGTGGTGGGCGCGCCGTCCTTCGCGCTGCTCGCGCTCGGTGGCCGCGCGGGCGCTGCGCACCCGGTCGACGGCCCGCCGGTGCGCAAGGGTGAGGATCCAGGAGAAGGCGCTGCCGCGGCCGGGATCGAACCGGGCGGCGGAGCGCCACAGTTCGAGCAGCACCTCCTGGGCCACCTCCTCGGACTGGGCCGCGTCCCGCACCACGCGCCGTACGAGTCCGAACACCGGCCCGGACACCAGTCCGTACAGCTCCTCGAATGCCTTCTGGTCGCCTCCGGCCACGAGCACCAGGAGTTCGTCCGCCTCCACCCGCTCCCCCTCTCCGGCCGCGCACGGCCCGTCCCCTCGGTCACACCGTCATTCGCAGCGAGTGCCCCTTCGGATGGGGTTACGGATCAGCGGGGCGAAAACGCGGGTCGACGGCCGGTCAACTGGCGGCCGGGGCAGGAAGGTTCACACAACATCTGCCGCGAGCGGTGAAACAAGATTCGAAAGCCGACGTAAGAACGTTTGAGATTCGACCAATCCACCCCGGCGGGCGCTCCGAATGGCGTTGCGTCAGGCAATTGGGACGTGAGGACGGACGGCATGACACCTATCTCCAGGAGTGGCGCGCGACGCAGGAGCATCGCGACCCTCGTCTGTGGTGCGCTGGCCGCCGGGGGGCTCGCAGCCGCCGGCGTGACCGCGCTGGAACCGGGGGCGGCCAACGCCTCCAGCCACCGTGAGGCCCCGCTGATCTCGGGGCAACCGCAGTACGACAACACGGACGTGTACGCGTTCGTCAGCCCGGACAAGCCCGACACGACGACGATCGTGGCGAACTGGATCCCCTTCGAGGACCCGGCCGGCGGACCGAACTTCTTCACGTTCGCGGACGACGCCCAGTACGACCTGCACATCGACAACAACGGTGACGCGCAGGGCGAGCTGATCTACCGGTACACCTTCAAGACGCACCGCAAGAACGGGGACACGTTCCTCTACAACACGGGCCCGGTCACCAGCCTCGACGACCCCGACCTGAACATCACGCAGACGTACGACATCGATCTGCTGCGGCTGCACAACCAGAAGCTCGTCTCCCGGACCAAGGTCGCGGACGACGTGCCGGTGGCGCCGTCGAACGTCGGCAAGGCGTCGATGCCGGACTACGGCAAGCTGCGCGACCAGGCCGTGTACAAGCTTCCGGGCGGATCCACGACGTTCGCCGGTCAGGCGGACGACCCGTTCTTCCTGGACCTGCGTGTCTTCGACCTGCTGTACGGCGGCAACCTGACGGAGGTCGGGCGGGACACGCTCAAGGGCTACAACGTCAACTCGCTCGCCCTGCAGGTGCCCAACGACATGATCCGCGAGTCGTCCGGGCAGCCGATCGTGGGGATCTGGTCCACCACGCAGCGCAAGGACGCGCACGGTGACTGGACGCAGGTCTCGCGGCTGGGCAACCCGCTGGTCAACGAGGTCGTCAACCCGCAGAAGGACAAGGACAAGTTCAACGCGTCGGCGCCGTGGTACGACGCCCAGTTCCTCAAGAACGTGACCAACCCCGAACTGCCGAAGCTCATCGAGGCGATCTACAAGATCAAGGCGCCCGCCGAGCCGCGCAACGACCTCGTCGACGTCTTCCTGAAGGGCGTGAAGGGCCTCAACCAGCCGCCCAACGTCCGCCCGGCGGAGGAGCTGCGGCTCAACACCTCGATCAAGCCGACCATGCATCCCAAGCGGCTCGGTGTGCTCGACGGCGACAACGCGGGCTTCCCGAACGGGCGCCGGCTCACCGACGACGTGATCGACGCCTCGCTCCAGGTGGTCGAGGGTGAACTCGTCGGCTCCAAGAACGACCTGGGCGACGCGGTCGACAAGAACGACAAGAAGTTCGAGAGCTACTTCCCCTACGTCGCCGAGCCGACCTCGGGCTCGCGCGGCGCCCTCGCCAAGGGCACGACCAGTGGGACCGACGTGCGCAACCAGCTCGGTGACGCGCTTCAGCCGGCGGGTGCCTCGGGCAGCTCCGGCGACACCACGCTGATCGCCCTCTCGGCGGGCGCCGGCGCCGCCGGAATCCTCCTCGTCGGCACCGGCCTGATGTGGTGGCGCCGTATGCGCGGCCGCGCGTACTGACCCCCACCACCGACTGGCGCGGCCCGCACGTACTCATCCCCCACGGCGCGGGCCGCGCCGCTCCCCCGCAACGACCGTTGCACCCAAGGACTTTGAGGAGAGCCCATGTCCCCGCGTAAGAACCACGACGCGCCGACAACCGCCCCCGGCGAGACACCGGCCGACCGCACAGCGGAGGCCACGCCCGGGGGTGAGGAGACGGGGGTGGACACCGGGCAGGCCACCGAGACCGAGGCGGCAGCGGACGGCAGTACGGCGACCGGGGCCGAGGCGGGAACCGACGGCGCCGCGGCAGCCGGTGACGGGCAGGACGCTGCAGCCGACGAGCGCGTGGTCGCCGTGCGGCGGGTGGCGGCGGCCGGGCGGCGTTGGCGGGGAGCTCAACTCGCCGGGTGCGCCGCTCTGCTGGCCGTCGCGCTGACCGGCGGGGCCATCGCGTGGGGGGGCGCGCGGGACGGCGGCACGGCGACCGTGGCAGCCGCGCCTGCGGGGCTGTCTCCCGAACTGCTCACCAGCGGCAGCCTGGACGCGAGCATCAGCTCGCTCCAGGCCCATCTGCGCGCCCAGCCACAGGACTTCGGCTCGTGGGCGACGCTCGGGCTCGCCTACGTGGAGCAGGCGCGGACGAAGGGGGACCCCGCGCGCTACCCGCAGGCGCAGCGCGCGCTGGACCGCTCACTGAAGCTGCGCCCGGACAACGACGCGGCGCTCACCGGACGCGCGGCGCTCGCCGCCGCCCGGCACCAGTTCCCCGAAGCGCTGAAGTACGCCGACAAGGAGCTCGCCCAGAACCCGTACAACGAGCGCGCGCTGTCCTCCCGTATCGACGCCCTGGTCGAACTCGGCCGCTACGACGACGCGTCGAAGGCCGCCGACCTGGCCGACAGCCGCCGCCCCGGCGTGCCGGTCTTCACGCGGTACGCGTACGTGCACGAGCTGCGCGGTGATGTGAAGACCGCCCGGCGTGTCCTGAAACTGGCACTGTCCACGGCGACTTCGCGCGGGGACGTGGCGTACGTGGCGTCGGCTCTCGGCCAACTTTCCTGGAACCAGGGCGAGTACGGCACCGCACTGACCTACTACGCGCGGGCGCTGGCGGCCGACGACACCTACCTTCCCGCGCTGGAGGGCCGGGCCCGCGCACAGGCCGCGCAGGGCGACCGGGCCGGTGCGATCCGCGCCATGGAGGACGTCGTGTCCCGCTATCCGCTGCCCCAACCCCTCGTCGAGCTGGGCGAGTTGTACGAGGCGCGCGGCGCGAAGGGGGACGCCCGCAAGGCCCACGACCAGTACGCCCTCGTCGATGCCTGGACCGCGCTGGCCCGCGCCAACGGCGTCAACGCCGACCTCGACACGGCCCTGGCCGCCGCCGACCACGGCGACCGCGCGGCCGCCCTCACCGCGGCCCGCGCCGAGTGGGCCCGCCGGCACACCGTGCACACCGCGGACGCCCTCGCCTGGGCGCTGCACGTCAACGGCCGGGACGCGGAAGCTCTTGCGTACGCCCGCCGCGCCACGGCCACCGGCTACCGCAACGCGACCTTCCTCTACCACCGCGGCATGATCGAACGCGCCACCGGCCACAAGAAGGACGCCCACGACTCCCTGACGGCGGCCCTGAAGCTGAACCCCGGCTTCTCGCCGCTGGGCGCTCGCGTCGCCCGCAAGGCTCTGGAGGCCGGCGAATGAACCCCCGTCGTCTCTTCGCGTCCTGCGCGGCCGTCCTCACAGCCGCCTGCGCCCTCGTCCTCGTGCCGGCGAGCGCCGCGAGCGCCCACCCGCTCGGCAACTTCACCGTCAACCGCTACGACGGCCTCGTCGCCGCCCCCGGTGAACTGCGGGTCGCCCACGTCGAGGACCTGGCGGAGATCCCGGCGACGCAGGCCAAGCCCGACATCGAGAAGCTGGGCATGACCGCCTGGGCCCGGCAGCGGTGCGAGACGGCCGCGGTCGGCAGCAAGGTCACCGTGAACGGGCGCCGGGTCGCGCTCGGCGTCGGCACCAGTCACGCGCGCGTGCGGCCCGGCCAGGCGGGCCTCGACACCCTCCGGGTGGAGTGCGGGCTGACGGCGCCGCTCCCCGAGGGGGACACCGTCTCCGTGGGCTTCCACAGCGCCGGGGCGTCGACCGGGCCGGGCTGGCGGGAGATCACCGCCCGCGGCGACCGTATGACGCTGACCGCGTCCGACGTACCGAAGAAGTCGGTGTCGCACGAACTCACCGGCTATCCCAAGGAGTTGCTCTCCTCGCCGTCGGACACCGCGTCCGCGTCCCTGCGGGTGCGCCCCGGCGGTCCGGCCCTCGTCGACGAGCGGTCGAACGCGCCCGCGGCCTCCGTGCTCCCCCGCGGCGCCGACCGCTGGACGCGCGCCCTGGACAATTTGGTGGCCCGCCACCACCTCACGCTCGGCTTCGCCTCGCTGGCCCTGGTGATCGCCATCGGCCTCGGTGCGATGCACGCGCTCGCTCCGGGCCACGGCAAGACCCTGATGGCGGCGACGGCAGCCGCCCGCGGCGGCCGGGCCGGACTCCGCGACGTCCTGCCGCTGGCCGCGTCGGTGACGATCACGCACACCCTCGGGGTGGTCACGCTGGGCCTCCTCGTCACGGCCGGCTCGGCGGCGGCCCCCTCCGTGATCGCCTGGCTGGGCCTCGCGAGCGGCCTCCTCGTGACCCTGGCCGGCGCCTCCCTCGTACGCCGCGCCTGGCGCAACCGCGAACGCGCCCACGGACACAAGCACCCGCACAGCCACGACCACGACCACGACCACCATCACGACCACCCCCACAAGGACGACCACCACCACGAGGACCCGCACACCCACACCCACGGCGGCGTCACCCACACCCACGCCACCGCGCCCACCATCCGCGGCACGATCCTGCTCGGCTTCGCCGGTGGACTCGTGCCGAGCCCCTCCGCCGTCGTCGTACTGGTGGGCGCCGCGGCGCTCGGACAGGCCTGGTTCGGCTTCCTGCTCGTGCTCGCGTACGGCGTCGGGCTGGCCCTCACGCTCACGGCGGCCGGGTTCGCCGTGGTGCGGCTCGGCGGCGGGATGTCGCGGCTGCTGGCCAGGCGGCCGCGCTGGACCGGTGGCCCCGTGGCGGCGCTGCTGCGCAGGGCCGCGCCGCTGGGATCCGCGTTCGTCGTCGTAGCTCTTGGGGCTGGATTGGTGTTCAGGGGGGCGGCATCCGCACTCGGCTGAGCTACTTTTGGGGAGAAATCACGCGGAGTGGAGATTTCGCGCGGATGCGCATGCGGATGCGAATGGGGGGCGCCCGTGTCCGAAGCACCGGGCAGTGAACGTGTGATCGCGGGACGCTACCGGCTGCTGTCCCCCTTGGGGGAGGGCGGCATGGGGACCGTCTGGCGCGCCCGCGACGAGGTGCTGCACCGCGAGGTCGCCGTCAAGGAGGTGCGCGCGCCCCACGGACTCCCGGACAGCGAGGTCCAGCGGATGTACGCCCGCCTGGAACGGGAGGCGTGGGCGGCGGCGCGGGTCTCCAACCGCAACGTGGTGACGGTGTACGACGTGGCGACCGAGGACGGCCGCCCCTGGATCGTGATGGAGCTGGTCCGCGGTCTGGCCCTCTCCGACATCCTGGACGCGGAGGGTCCGATCACTCCGCAGCGCGCCGCGCACATCGGCGCCGAGGTGCTCGCCGCCCTGCGCGCCGCCCACGAGGCCGGGGTCCTGCACCGGGATGTGAAGCCGGGCAACGTACTGATCTCGAACGACGGCCGGGTCGTGCTGACCGACTTCGGGATCGCCATGGTCGAGGGCAGTTCCGCACTGACCATGACCGGCGAGGTCATCGGCTCGCCCGAATTCCTCGCCCCCGAACGGGCGCTCGGCCGTACGCCGGGTCCCGAGTCGGACCTGTGGTCGCTCGGGGTCCTGCTGTACGCGGCGGTGGAGGGCAACTCGCCGTTCCGGCAGAACACCCCGCTCAGCACCCTGCGGGCGATCGTCGACGAGGAGTTGCCGCCGCCGTACCGTGCGGGGCCGCTCGCCCCGGTGATCGAGGGGCTGCTGCGCAAGGATCCGGCGCAGCGCCTGTCCGGTGAGCGTGCCGAGCAGGACCTGCGGGTCGTCGCCGCGGGCGGTACGCCGCGCGCGGACGCTCCGCCGGTCGCCCCCTACGCGCCGACGGTGCACGCCTTCCCGGCCGAGCCGCCGACCGCGCCGCTCCCCTCCCCCGCCCCCACCGTTCCGGCCCATCCCGCCGGGACGGCCACGACGACCACGGCGGAGCCGGGGCGCAACCGGCGCGCGGCCGTCGTGCTGATCGCGGGCCTGGCCGCCCTCGCCCTGGCGATCGGCGGGCTGACGTACGCCCTGCTGAACCGGGACGACGGCACCCGTGGAGGCTCTGCCGGGCAGACCACCAAGGAAGGCTCGGGCGGCGCGAGTTCGAGCGGGGGGAAGAGCAGCAGCTCGCCCAGCGGTTCGCATGCGAGCAGCAGTCCTTCCAGCAGCTCGCCCAGCAGCGGGGGTACGACGACGCAGCCCCAGCAGTCCGTGTCGGTGTCGGTGGCGGGCTCGCACACGGACTACTCCGGCAGTTGTCCGCCGCCCGAGGCCCAGGCGCCCACCTTCACGGCGACGTTCACGGTGGGCCGCGTCCCGGTGGAGGTCGACTACCGCTGGGTGACGAAGACCGGTGAGGTGTCCGACCCGGGCTGGAAGACCCTCTCGTTCCCCGCGGGCGGCGGCCGGTCGCAGCAGAAGACAGTGATCGTGACGACGTACGACGAAGGCGGGACGTACGAGAACGAGATCAGCGTGGAGGTCCGCGGTCCGGTGCACGCGACGTCCAACTCGGTGCCGTTCTCGGTGACGTGCGAGACGGACACCTCGAACGGCGGGACCTCCGTCTCCCCTTCGTCCTCGGCTTCGTCGGGCGGGCTGTTCGGTGGTCCGGTGGGCCCCGATGCCGTGCTGCCGGCGCCGGGTCCCACCGGAGCGGGTCGCTGAGGCCCTCAGGCCGCTGCGTTGAGGACGGGCAGGTAGCCGCCGGACTGTCCGGCCGCGGTCGGGTGGTAGGACTCGCCGATGTTCAGCCATTCGAGGCTGTGCAGCCAGGAGCTGCCGGAGCAGATCTCGTGGCCGCTGAAGGTGGGCCGGACATCGCCGAAGGTGAAGCCGTGGTTGCCGGCGACCTTGGCGATCGCGCTGTCCAGGTAGTCGGCGGCGCCGTTGATCGCGGCCCGCTTCGTGTCGGAGAGGCCGGTGAGGCAGCTGCCGCCCAGCTTGTAGAAGCGGGGGTAGCCGAGGACGACGACGTGCGCCGAGGGGGCCTTGGAGCTGATCGCCGAGTAGACGGTGTCGAGTTGGCCGGGCAGCGTCGAGTCGACGTACGCCCTGGCCGTGGCGATCCGGGACAGACAGGCGCTGTCGGACTGGAGTACGCAGGTCGTCATGACGTCGGAGAAGCCCGCGTCGTTGCCGCCGACGGTGATCGAGACGAGGCCGGTGGAGGAGGTGAGGGTGCCCAGCTGGTTCGCCAGAACATCACCCGTACGAGCGCCTGAGCAGGCCTGGAAACTGAACGACGAGGGTGAGTGCGCGGCCTGCCACAGATACGGATGGGCCTTCGTGCTGCGTTTGCAGTCGCCGCCGGAGCTGAGGTAGCTGCCGGACCCGACACCGGAGGCGTAGGAGTCGCCGAGGGCCACATAGCCGGTGCCTGCGGCCAGTTGGGACGCCTGCGCCGTCGCGGCCCCGGTGAGGGCGACGCCGACGGCGAGGAGGAGCGAGGTCACGTATGCCGTAAATCGGGAACGTCTCATGGAACCTCCCTTTAGCAGGATCTCTGCCACAACTGTCGTAGCAGCTACGCGTGTTGACAGGAAGTGTCCATGCCAAGACTTTCCGGCCCTTACCGGATCCCCCTCCCCGGGACGGACGGCGCCTCCGGGGAACTCTCGCGCCCCCCTGCACACCAAACGGCGTGAACGTCTTCCGCACCTTGACGACCCCCCGCCCGCTGCGCGACATTGAAGTCCGGCATCCGGCGCTTCAGGGGGCAAAGTCGCCAATGCAGACGATAGGCATCAACCCGCCGTCGGACGGAGACGAGCGGTCGGGGCAGGAACCGGGGAGGGACCTGCTTCCACTGCTCGCGGGTGCGGCGGTGGCCGTCGCGGGAGTCGGTGCGGTGCTCGCACTCACCGACGTGGACTCACCCCTGCGCGGCCCGTTCACCCTTTTCTTCCTGATCGCCGCACCGGGAGCCGCCGTCGCAGCGGCGTTGCACGGCCTCGAACCGTGGGGCCGCACCATCGCGTCCGTCGCGGGAGCGATCGCCATTGATCTCCTCGTCGCCGAGGGAATGCTGGCGGTGCACCGGTGGTCCGTTCACGGAGGTATCGCGGCAGTGACCGTGATCAGTTCCGTGATTCTGCTTCTGGTCGTCCTCAAACGGATGAGGAAAATCCGTTCGAGGCGTTAGGTAACAGCCAAATCAACAAAAACGTGAGGCCACGTTCCAGGTCTTGCCATACGTGCACAATCGTCAATACCGTCGTACATCTCACCCGCATCGGTCCATCATCGAGCGGCTCATGGGGAGGGCTCAAGGACCGCGATGGATCCCGGCGCGGGGCGCGGTAGGGGGGTGCCGTGCTCGGTGACCGCACTTGTGCCGAGTCGTGCCGCGCGACCGACTACCGACTTCTGTAGTCGGCCAGCTTTGCCAGCTCACCCGGCATGCACGGAGATCGATTTCGTCATGCCGTAAGTGAGAACCCCCCTTTCGAACCGGAGTAGAGAACCGGACCGCCCAGGGGCGGGCGGTCCACCGGACGAGAGGGACCAGACTCATGAGTTCATTTCTGCGACCGGCATTTTCGAGTCAAGATCCGTTAATGGCCGGCAAGTACCGGCCCATCTCCTCTCACCTGGCCATTGCGCCTCCGGTGAGCGTCGTGATTCCCGCCATGAATGAGGCCGAGAATCTTCCCTACGTCTTCAAGACCCTTCCTGACTGGATTCATGAAGTGGTGCTGGTCGACGGCAATTCCACGGACGACACCGTCGAAGTGGCCCGCGGGCTGTGGCCGGAGGTCAAGGTCGTCGAGCAGCGCGGAAAGGGCAAGGGAGATGCCCTGATCACCGGATTCGAGGCCTGCACCGGCGACATCATCGTGATGGTCGACGCGGACGGCTCGGCGGACGGCAACGAGATCGTGTCGTACGTGTCCGCACTGGTGTCCGGGGCGGACTTCGCGAAGGGGTCGCGGTTCGCCAACGGCGGCGGCACCTCCGACATGACGCCGATCCGCAAGCTCGGCAACCGGGTGCTGTGCGCGGTCGTCAACGCCAAGTTCGGCGCCCGCTACACCGATCTCTGCTACGGCTACAACGCGTTCTGGCGGCACTGCCTCGACAAGATCGACCTCGACTGCACCGGCTTCGAGGTCGAGACCCTGATGAACATCCGGGTCGTCAAGGCCGGCCTCAAGGTGCAGGAGATACCCAGCCACGAGTACCTCCGCATCCACGGCGCCAGCAATCTGCGCGCCGTGCGGGACGGGTTCCGGGTACTCAAGGTGATCCTCAAGGAGCGCTCCAACCGGCGCGCGCTGGCCCGTCGGCCGCACGCGGTGGCGCTCAACTCGGGCCGGGGAGAGATGCCTTGAGCGATCCGGACATCTCGGTGGTGATCTGCGTCTACACCGAGGACCGCTGGGAGGACATCCTCGCGGCGGTCGCCTCGGTGCGGGCGCAGTCCCTGCCTGCCCTGGAGACGCTGCTGGTCGTGGACCACAACGCGGCGCTCCTGGGCCGGCTGACCAGGGAGTACAAGGAAACCGGAGAGGTCCGGGTGCTCGCCAACGCGGGCCCCCGCGGCCTGTCCGCGGGCCGCAACACCGGCATCGCCGCCTCCCGCGGCGGGATCATCGCGTTCCTCGACGACGACGCCGTCGCCGAGCGCGACTGGCTGCGGTACTTCGCCGAGGGGTACGGGGATCCGCGGGTGATGGCCGTCGGCGGCCGTACGATGCCGATCTGGGCGTCGGGCCGCCGCCCGGCTTGGTTCCCCGAGGAGTTCGACTGGGTGGTGGGCTGCACGTACAAGGGACTCCCGCCGGGCCGCGTCCGGGTGCGCAACGTCCTGGGCGGCAACGCCTCCTTCCGCCGTACGGCGTTCGACGCGGCCGGCGGCTTCGCCACGGGCATCGGACGGGACGGCGACAAGCGTCCGCTGGGCTGCGAGGAGACGGAGCTGTGCATCCGCCTCACCCGCGCCAGACCCGACGCGATTCTGCTGATCGACGACCGCGCGGTGATCCACCACCGGGTGCCCGAGGCCCGCGAGCACTTCGCCTACTTCCGCACCCGCGCCTACGCCGAGGGGCTCTCCAAGGCTCTGGTCGCCCGAAGCGTGGGCGCCGGCAAGGGGCTTGAGTCGGAGCGCCGGTACACCACGCGTGTCCTGCCGGCCGGGGTGGTGCGCGGGATGCGCGACGCGCTGGTGGCCCGCGGGGCCAGGCCGGGCGGTGCGGGCCGCGCGGGTGCCATCGTCGCCGGAGTGCTCACGGCGGCGGGCGGGTACGCACTCGGCAGCGTCCGGGCCCACAGGGGTGGCGCCGTGTTCTCGGTGGTGCGGATCGAGGAGGCTCCGGACAGCGAGGGGGCTGCCGCATGACCATGCCCACCGTGCACGGGGGTGTCCGATGAACGCCCCCGTGCCCATCCTCATGTACCACTCCGTGGCGACCGCACCGAACGACGCCACCCGGGCCCTGTCCGTCGCGCCCGAGGCGTTCGCGGAGCAGCTGACACTGCTGGCCGACCAGGGGTTCACCCCGGTGAACACGGCGACGCTGGCGGCGAGCTGGCGCTCGGGCGGCCCGCTGCCGCCGCGCCCCGTCCTCATCACCTTCGACGACGGCTACGAAGGCGTGCACCGGCACGCGCTGCCGGTCCTCGCCAAGCACGGCTTCGCCTCCACCCTGTTCGTCTCGACGGGCTGGCTGCGCGGCGCATACGACACCGGCGGCGGCCTCGACACGATGCTCGACTGGGACCAGGTGCGCGCACTCGCCGGCGAGCAGGTCGAGATCGGCGGGCACAGCCACACGCACCCGCAGCTCGACCAGCTCGACGACGACGCGCTCCGCTTCGAACTGCTGCGCTGCAGGGAGATCATCGCCGACGAACTCGGCACCCGGCCCGCCTCGTTCGCCTACCCCTACGGCTACTCCAGCCGCCGGGTGCGGCGCACGGTGCGCGAGACGGGCTTCACCCAGTCGCTCGCCGTCGGCAACGGTCTGGCGCGCCGCCGACAGGGCCCGTACGCACTGCAACGGGTCACCGTGCGCCGTACGACCGGCATCGAGGAGTTCGAGCGGTTGGTCGAAGGCCGCGCGATCGCCCGGAACTTCGCCAGGGACCGCGTCCTCACCAAGGGGTACGCGTTGATCCGAAGAGCACGACAGGTCCGCCGAAAGGCCATCCGTTCCCGTGTCTGACACGACCACAGCCCAGGCAGAGTCGCCCGCGCCCGAGGCGCCCGAGCAGCAGTCGGGGCGCCGCCTCCGGCTGCCCGGCCGGGGCAAGGGCGCCGGAGGCAACCAACTGTTCCGCAACGCGTACGCGCTGATGCTCAACACCGGCATCTCCGCGGTGCTCGGGCTCGGGTACTGGCTGGTCGCGGCGCGCTACTACACCGAGGACGCGGTCGGGCAGGGCTCCGCCGCGATCGCCGCGATGAAGCTCCTCGCGGGGCTGACCGCGGTCACCCTGACGGGCGCCCTGGCCCGCTTCATCCCGGTCGCGGGCCGCCACACGGGACGGCTCATCTTCCGTACGTACGCGGGTAGTTCGGTGATCGTGGCGGTGGCCGCCGTGATCTTCCTGCTCACCCTCGACCTGTGGGGACCCTCGTACCGCTTCCTGCACGGACCGCTCAACGGCCTCGGCTTCATCCTCGCCGTCGCCGCCTGGTCGCTGCTCACGCTGCAGGACGGGGTGCTGACCGGGCTGCGCAGCGCGCTGTGGGTGCCGGTGGGCAACACCGTGTTCTCCGCGGTGAAGCTGGTGCTGCTGGTCGCCCTGGCCGCCGCGATCCCCACCACGGGCGTCTTCGTGTCCTGGGTCGCCGCGATCGCGATGTCGGTGGTCCCGCTCGGCTTTCTGGTCTTCCGGCGGCTGGTGCCCCGGCACATCAAGGCGACCGAGGAGCACGCGAAGCCGCCCACTCTCAAGGAGATCGGGCGGTTCCTCGCGGGCGACTACACCGGCTCGCTGTTCTCGCTCGCCGTGGTCTACCTCGTTCCGGTGCTCGTGGCCTCGCAGGTCAGCTCCACCGACAACGCGTACTTCTACATCACCACCACGATCGGCGGCACGGTCAACCTGCTCGCCATCAACATGGGCGCCTCGCTCACCGTCGAGGGCTCGCACGACCCGGCTCAGCTCGCCGCCAACACCCGGGCGGCGCTCCGGAGGATGGCCCGGATCATGCTGCCGGTGTGCGGCGGGCTGTTCGTCGGGGCGCCGTTCATCCTGCACGTCTTCGGACAGGGGTACGCCGACGCGGCCACGCCGCTGCTGCGCTGGTTCGCCGTCGGCGCGCTGCTGCGGGTCGTCATGGAGACCTACTTCGCGGTGCTGCGCGCGCAGAGCCGCACCTCAGGACTCGCCTATCTCCAAGGCCTGCTGTGCGCTCTTGTGCTCGGGCTGACCGTGCTGCTGCTGCCCCGCATGGGACTGACCGGCGCGGGCGTCGCGGAGATCTCCAGCCTCGCGGTGATCGTCGCGATCGCGGCGCCGAAGCTCTACAGGACGATCAGGGCCGTACCCGCCGCGGTGCCCGAGGCCGCGGCCCCCGACGGGGACCTCGCCGACCTGGGGGCGCGCGAGGTCCCCGCCTCGAAGACCCGCGAACCGAAGCGGGGGCCCGCCTGGGCCCTCGACTCGGACACCATCGCGCTCGGCATCCACGTCGACTTCGACCACCAGGAGCGCCGCCCCGACGTCCGCCCGGGCCCCGGGACCCCTCCCGCCGGAACGCCCCGGGCGCGGCCCGACCACCGGCCGACCTGGGCGCTGAAACCGGTGCCGCCGCTCGAACGGGAACCCTTGCTGGGCCTGCCCGTCGAAGCGCGCGAGCCCGGCTCGGAGGCCTCGCTGGGACCGGTCGAAGTGCCGGAGGTGGACGCGCCGTTCAGCCCGCAGGAGTCGGCGCTGCGGGAGATCACGCCCGTAAGGGAGACCGCGGCATCCTCCACAGAGGCGGAGGAGTCCCCGCTCGTCCTCGGCGCACCCGAGCCGCCGCAGTCCCTGCGGGAGCGTCTGCGGCACCCCACCCGGCCGGGTGTGGTCCTCGGCTGTCTGCTGACGGCCGCGCTGCTGCTCTACTGGGTGCCCGTACTGGGCCTCGGCGAGTCCGACCTCGACCGGATGGGCGGGCTCGGACTGATCTCCGTGCTCCCCCTGCCGACCCTGGTCGGGGCCGCTCTGCTGATCACGGTCTTCGCCGCGCTGCTGTGGACGGCCCGCGAGCACAAGGGACTTCTGCTCATCACGCTGCTGGCGACCGTGGTGTCGCTGCACGCGCTGCCCGCCGTGATCGAGACCGAGCCGCGGTTCGCGACCGCGTGGCAGCACCTCGGCTTCATGGACTACATCGACCGGACCGGCTCGGCCGTGCCCGATCTCGACGCGCGCTGGAGCTGGCCGGGCTTCTTCGCCGCGGCCGCGTTCTTCGCCAAGGCCTGCGGTGTCACCGACCTCACCGAGGTCATCCGCTGGTGGCCGCTGGCCATCCAACTGCTGTACCTGGCCCCGCTGTTCCTCCTGGTGCGCTCGATGCGGGCGAGCTGGCGCGCCAAGTGGACCGGCATCTGGATCTTCGTGCTCAGCGGCTGGGTCGGCCAGGACTACTTCTCCCCGCAGGGCTTCACGTACCTTCTCTATCTGGCCTTCGTGGCGATCCTGCTCGTCTGGTTCCGGGCCCCGCGCGTGCTGTGGACGAAGCGGCGGCCCGGTGAGGCGGAGGTCGAGCCGAGCAACCGGCGCCAGCGGGCCGTGCTCCTCATGGTCCTGATAGGGCTGTTCGCCGCGACCGTACCGGCCCACCAGCTCACGCCGTTCGTGATGCTGGGCGTCCTCGCGGTCCTCGTCCTGGTCGGCCGCTCCGAACTGCGCGGCCTGCCCGTCCTGTTCGCCGTACTGGTGGCCGTCTGGGTCGGCTTCATGGCCGAGCCGTACTGGTCGGGGCACTTCGACGACCTGTTCGGCGGGGTCGGCGGGGTCGGCAGCAATGTGTCGACCTCCGTCTCCGGCCGTATCCAGGGCGGCAGTTCGACCCACAAACTCGTCCTCTACACGCGCGTGCTGCTCGCCGGCGGCGTGATGGCCTTCGCCTGCTGGGGCTGGTGGCGGCGGCGCGACCACAAGTACCGCGAGCGGTCGCTGCTCGTCCTCACCTTCGTGCCGTTCCTGGGCTTCGGCATGCAGTCGTACGGCGGCGAAATGGCCCTGCGCGTCTTCATGTTCGCCCTCCCCGGCGCGGCGCTGCTCACCGGTCTCGCCCTGTTCCCGCGCACCGGAGTCACCGCGAAGGAACGGGAGAAGGACCGCATCAGCCTGGCTCCCGTGGCCGCGCTGATGGCGGGACTGATCCTGATGGGCGGCTTCCTGGTGGCCCGTTGGGGCAACGAGCCCTTCGAGCGGATCCGCCCCGGCGAGGTCACCGCCATGAACTACGTGTACGCGCACGACGATCCGACCGTGCGCCTGCTGTGGATGAGCAACGACACCCTCGACAACGTGACGCCCGCGATGCCGTGGGGGGCGCGGGACATGGAGAAGGTGCAGTACGTGCCGACGCTGGCGCCGGCCGACCCGGTGCTGGTGTCGGGGCTGGTCAAGGCGCTCAAGGACGCCGGCCCGAACTCGTATCTGATGATCAACCGCAGTCAGGTGGTCTATCTGCAGATGGACATAGGCTACTCGGCGAGCTGGGACTCCCGGCTCGTGCGCAACCTCGACGCCCGGAAGGAACTGAAGAAGGTCCTCGTCAACGACGACGTCACGATGTACGCCCTGCGCAAGCAGCCCGCCGGAAAGGTCCCGAAGGCCGAACCAGGCCCGATCGGACCCCAGGTGACATGGACACCGTGGTCCGTGGTCGGCGGTCTCGCGGCGATCGCGCTCATCCTGATGCTGACGGCCCGCGAGATCGTACGGGTCGCGTTGCGGCCGAGCGTGCGGCAGTTGCGGTGGCTGCAGAGCACCTTCTGGTTCTCGCTGCCCCTGCTGGCGGTGCTGCTGGCGTCGCTCGTGCAGCGGTTCCTGTCGATGAAGTAGGGCTGGGGGACGGCAACCCGAACGGAGTGAAGCGGCTCAGCGCCGGAGCCACTTCACCCCGTACGCCTGCATCTCGAACCGCTTTCCGTCGACCTTCGCGCTGATCGACCGGTCCAGGGTGTTCACGACCAGAACGGCCTTGTCGGTGGCGAGCACGCGCACGTTGGGCACGTCGTCCGCGGCGACCGACACGGTCCGGTACCCGGTGCCCGGCGGGAACTCCTGGCTGAAGCGGGAGATCAGGTCGTACATCGCGAGCGGCTTGCCGCCGTCCGCCGCGGAGGTCGGCGTCCACATGCAGCCCGCGCAGCCGGAGCCCTTCTCGTCCTCCGGGTTCCAGTAGAAGCCGGAGGAGGCGCCGCCCTTGACCATGGCGATCATTCCGGAGGCCTGGACGGCGACTCGGCGGGTCTCGGACCAGCCCTTGCGGTCGTCGTTGCCGTCGGCGGGCTCGACGTAGTACTCCGCCCACCACAGCGGCAGGTCGCGGGTCTGCGCGCGCACCCACTTGCCGACCGCGGTGAGCTTGTCGGTGGCCCCGAACTCGTCGGGCAGCAGTTCGTCGTCGTTGGTGTAGCTGGAGCCGTCCACGACGACGAAGTCGGCGCCGGCCTTGTTCTTGTTCCAGTAGTCGAAGGCGTCCAGGATCCGCTGGTCCATGGCGCCCCAGGGCCCCTTGAAGGTCTTGGAGGCGTCGTCCGAGCGCGGGTCGACGCTGTCCATGACCAGGTACGGGCCGCCGACCATGATGTCCTTGTCGACGTTCTTGAGCGCCTTGTAGACCAGGTTGTAGAGCTGGGTGTAGCCCTCGTAGTCCCAGCGGGCCTCGCTGTTGTTCCAGAAGCCCTTGAACTCGTTCCAGACGACGAAGTGGCGTACGTCCGGATAGCGCTTGGCGACGGTCGCGGCGAGCGCGGCGAAGTCCTTGTAGTGGGCGCGGTCCGGGGCGGTCTCCAGCGCCTGCTGGCTCCAGTCGGTGTTGCCGGCGCCGGCCTTGCCGCCCTTCATCCAGTCCGGCGCGCAGCACAGGGTGACGACCGGGGTGCCGCCGGACTTGCGGATGAAGTCGATCCGGCGGTCCATGTCCTCGAAGTCGTAGCGTCCCTTGACCGGTTCGGGGTTGTCGGAGCCCCAGCCCATGATGTGCTGGATCTGCGGCAGCCCCTTCCCCTTGAGCAGCCCCTCGACGCGTTCGGTCGCGGCGGAGCTGCCCTCGTCGGCGCTGTACTGGGTGTGCGTGAAGCCCCAGCCCACCTCGGGTTTCGGCGTGCCGGACGGCACCACCGGGGTGCCGTGCACCTTGTCGCCGTCGCGGGTGGTGCCCGCGTTGCTCGAACTGTCTCCGGGCAGGGTGTTGAGCAACGTCACCACCAGCGCCAGAGCGGCCACCCCTACGCCGAGCAGCGCGGTGAGCCGCCACCGCAGTGCCCCCGAATTCCACCCATGACGTCCCATCAAGGGCAACAGTATCGGCGAGTATCGGCCGTAGGACAGGCCTCGTCGGTGCACAGCCGTGCCACATTTTCCGGAAGCCGGCCCCCCGGGGCCTTTGGCCGGGAGCCGTTTGGCCGGGACACGCCTCGAAGGACGCCTTCGAAGAACACCGCGGACGGGCGGGCTGTGGAAATTCCATGCGGAGGTTCCCTTGGTGACAGATCATGGCGACATGTCTGCGAACCCACACGACGCTCTGCCGATCCGGCTCAACGTCGACGACAGCGACTCGCCGTCGGATGTCGTCGACGCGCTGTTCCTCGGCCGCTTCGCGACGGGCGAGCAGCCGCACTCGCACGCGGCGAACATCGACCGGGTACGGTCCGGGGCCACCCTCCTGCCGTCCGGCGCCCGTGTGCTGCGCTCGGCCCGCGACGACGACCGCAGCGCCACGCTCGCCGAGGGCGACGGCTGGACGCTGCTGGTCTCGCGCTGGAACCGCGGCGCCGACATCACGGTGACGGCCACCAGCGCCGAGCTCGCCGAGAAGGTCCTCGACCAGGCCACGGACGGCGCGGCGGACGAGCCCGAACCGCAGCCGGAGAACGTCACGATGGGGTTCTGGTACGTCTCGCCGAGGCGCGGCCCGCACCGCACCACCCGCCAGATCTCGGCGGGCACGTGGGACGAGGTCCGGTCCAACTACACGGCGCCGGTGGCCGACGCGATGGACCACCTGATGAAGACGACCCCCGAGGACATCGCCGGCCGGCTCCTGCTGCTGCACGGCCCTCCGGGCACCGGCAAGACGTCGGCGCTGCGCACGCTGGCGCGCTCGTGGCGGGACTGGTGCCAGGTGGACTGCGTCCTCGACCCGGAGCGGCTCTTCTCCGACGTCGGCTATCTGATGGACATCGCGATCGGCGAGGACGACGGCACGGGCAAGGGCCGCTGGCGGCTGCTCCTCCTGGAGGACTGCGACGAGCTGATCCGCGGCGAGGCCAAGCACACGGCGGGCCAGGCCCTGTCGCGGTTGCTCAACCTCACGGACGGTCTGCTCGGCCAGGGCCGCAACGTCCTCGTGGGCGTCACCACCAACGAGGACCTGGAGCGTCTGCACCCCGCCGTCGTCCGCCCCGGCCGCTGTCTCGCCCGCATCGAGGTGGGCGCGCTGACCCGCCGCGAGGCCGTGAACTGGCTCGGCACGGAGGAGGGCGTCGGCCGCGAGGGCGCGACCCTGGCGGAGCTGTACGCGCTGCGCCGCGGTACGCAGCCGACGTCGGTGCCGGATCCTCGCGAGGGGGCGGACGCGGGCTTGTATCTGTGAGGGACGGCTCCCCTTCTGTCCTGCCGCGACGGCGATCAACCACCGCCGCGGCATCCAACGGTGCCGCACCCGACGAGACCGGGTCCTCCGAGGGTGGTGCCCACAGCAACCGGGCCCTGGTCCGGCCCTGAGGCGCTTCTGATGGCTCCTGGCCGGGCGCCGAGCGGCCAGTCCGCCCGCCACCGGGCACCTCGCGAGGCGCCGGCCGCCTCTCCGGACCCGCCCGTTCCACCCCGAGGGCCGCTTCAGGACTCGTCACAAGCGCCCTACTCCCCGTACGCCGCCCGCAGGGCGTCCCGCACCGCGGCAAGCGCGTCCGACTCGCCGAGTCCGAGGCGACGCACGCGCTCGGCATAGCCCTGCGCGGCGGTCGCCGCCTCGCGCTCGGCGGCCGAACCCGCGGCGGCCACGAACGTGCCGTTGCGTCCCCTCGTCTCGATCACCCCGTCCGTCTCCAGAGCGCGGTACGCCTTGGCGACCGTGTTCGCGGCGAGGCCCAGCTCCTCGGCCAGCCCTCGCACGGTGGGCAGCTTGTAGCCGACGGGCAGCGCACCGGACCGGGCCTGCTCGGAAATCTGGGCGCGCACCTGCTCGTACGGCGCGGCCCCCTCTTGGATGTCGATCTTCAGAGTCACGGGGCGATTCTCCCGTACCTCCGGGGAAATGACCCGCTGCGCCGCCTTGGCGAAGTGCCGCGGCCCGCCGCGAAATTGAGGGGCGCCCGCGCGCTCCCCGCACGTAACGTGCGCATCCATGACTGTGATCGTTCGTGACCTCCGCCCTCACGACCGGCAGGACGCCGAGGGCTTCACCCGCGTCCGCCACCTGGTCCTCCCCTTCATGCTGCACACCCCGGAGTCCGTCGCCTACGACGTGCTTCACGCCCACCCCGACGCGCACTACCGACCGCTGGTCGCCGAGGCCGACGGCGAGATCATCGGCACGGCGCAGGTGGGCCTCGCCCATGACAGCCCGGAGCCGGGCCAGGGCTACGTCAACGTGTATGTGCACCCGGAGCGGACCGGCCGCGGCGCCGGCGCGCTCCTGGTCGCCACCGCCGAGCGGCGGCTGGCCGCGCTCTCCGCGACGAAGCTCTTCGCCTGGGTCCTGGACTCCCCCGGAAACCGCGCCTTCGCCGGACGTCGCGGCTACCGCCCGAGCCGCTCCGCGCACTTCCTCCGCCTGGACCTGGCGAACGGCGTGCTGCCGCCCCTCCAGGAGCCCCCGGCGGGCGTGGAACTGCGCAGTGGCTCGGACTTCGCCGACGACCCGCACCCGCTGTTCCTCCTGGACGCCGAGGCGATGGCCGACGAACCGAGCGACGTGGCCCAGGAGTTCACGGACTACGAGGCGTGGCTCCTGGAGACCTGGAAGCATCCCCTGTTCAACGCGGAGCTGACCTCGGTCGCGGTCGTCGACGGCCGGCCCGCCGCGTTCAGCGCGGCCCGCACCGACGGCTCCACCCGCTACGGCACCGTGATGACGGGCTCGGCGCGCGCCCACCGCGGCCGCGGCCTCGCCAAGCTCGCCAAGAACGACTCGCTGCACCGCGCCCGCGCCGCCGGCCTCACCGAGGCGTTCACCGGCAACGACGGGGGCAACGGGCCGATGCTGGCCATCAACGAATGGTTCGGTTACGAGATCTGTGCAACGGAGGTCCGCCATGTCCGCGAACTCACCTGACTCACCCACGTCACCTCGCGCACCTGAGGCGGCGGCCGTCCTGGAAGTCGTCCTGGTCAAGGCGGGCCGGACGAAGATCCGTTACCCCGCCGACCTGCTCGACGACGACGGCAACAGGATCACCGTCCGCGCGCCGTGGGCGGGTGAGGGCGTCCGCGACTTCGGCTTCGTACGGTTCGAGCCCGGCGATGTCTTCACCGAGTACTACTGGCGGGACCGCTGGTACGCCGTGAAGGAGGTCCGCGACGCGGAGGGCGTGCTGAAGGGCTGGTACTGCGACATCACCCGCCCGGCCGCCGTCACCGGTGGCGAGCTGGTCGTCGAGGACCTCGACCTGGACCTGTGGCGCTCCGCCGACGGCACCGCCGTACTGCGTCTGGACGAGGACGAGTTCGAGGCGAGCGGCCTGTCCGCCACGGACCCGGAAGCCGCGGCCGCCGCGCACAACGCCCTCGACACGCTCGAACGCCTCGCCCACGAGGGCGGCTTCGAGTCGCTGACGGCCCCGCGGGCGTCCGCCTGACCGCTCACGGCGACCCTGGGCCCTTGAGGCCGGCCACCACCGCGTACCGCTCGTCCGCCACCTCCCGTCCCCACAGCCGCGCGTCGTCCGACAGCCGCTCCAGGCGCACGTCCGCGACAAGAGGCGCGAGGAGCGCGGTGAGCCGGTCGGCGGGTACGCCCACCGGGCTGACCGTGCCCCAGACGCCCTCGACCAGGACGAGCCGCCCTCCGGGACGCAGGAGTCCGCACCACTGCCGCAGCACGCGCGCGGGATCCGGCAGCGCCCACAGCACATGGCGCACGAGGACCACGTCGAACCGCTGCTCGCCGACGGGCGGCGCCGCCGCGTCACCGACGAGGAACACGGCGTCACGTCCGGCGAGCTTGGCGCGGGCGAGGTCGATCATGCGGGGCGAGAAGTCCACCCCGGTGACATGGTGGCCCCGCTCGGACGCGAGGAGTGACAGGCTGCCGGTGCCGCAGCCGAGGTCGAGCACGTCGGACGCGGCTCTGGGCAGCCACTCCTCCAGCCGGGCCGCCCAGGCCGCGCGCACGCCGGGGTCGCGCAGCCCGTGGTCCGGCTCGTCGTCGAAGGTGGCGGACTGCGCGTCCCAGTCGACGTCCGCTTCCGGGTTGATGCCGTTGTCACTGGTCATGGGCCCCAGAGTGACACCCGCCACTGACAATCGAATCGTGACGGCCGCCACTGACAGACCGCGACCGATGAGGAACCCTCACCGAAAGGGTCTATCTCCGTGCAATCGCGGAACTCTGATAGGCACAAGGAGGCAGCCATGCGCCGTGTAACCGTGCAGAAGCCCCTGAGGAAGTCGGATTCCCGGCGTGTGCGGGACGAGGCCGACGAACGCCCGGCCGAGCGCCCGGAGGTCCGAAAGGACATCGCGCGCACCTGGTGGCCGGACGGCTGATCGAGCCGTGGAGCCGTCAGGCGGCCAGCCGCTTGCGGTAGTGGATGCGGTCGTAGGGGCCGTCCACACGACGCTCCACGACCTCGTAGCCGTACTTCGGGTAGATCTTCTGGTTCTCCCACATCATCGCGTTCGTGTAGAGCCTGACCTCGGGCAGACCGAGCGCACGCGCGCGTGCGTCCACGAACTCCAGCAGCCGTCGCCCCACGCCCTTGCCGTGGGCGTCCGGGTGCACGGCGATGCTGTCGAGGAACAGATGGTCCTCGTACGCCTCGATCACCACCAGGCCGATCACGGGCTCCCCCGTGACGAACACCCGTCCGGCGGCCACGTTCGCCGCGTGGTCCGCCTCCATGGGCACGGGCACCACCCCGATGCGCGCGATGTAGGGCTGATACGCGGCATCGGTCACCGACTTCACCGCGGCCACGTCTCCGGCACCGGCCGGCCGGATCTCCTCGACTGTCATACGGCGAACGGTACCTACCTGATCGCGGTTGGCCCGAGCCCTCGCCTGCGATGGCCGGCGCACTGCCCGGTCGGACCTTCTTGGCAGGAAGATCCGCCCAAGTCGGTTCTCCCGTCGGTGAGTTGTGGCAGTATCGGCTGGCATGTCGCCGTCAATCGCATGGCCGCACCTGTCCCGTCGTCGCCTGTTCCTCGTGCTCCTCGTGCTGCTCGTTTCGGTCGGCGCCGGTGTGAGCGATGCTCGCGCGGTGCCCGGGCCGGGAGCGGCCAGGGCCGCGGCGACGCCCGATCACGCCCGCTACGACGTGGCTCTGCGCTCCGACGCCGACGGCAGTCACTGGACGGGACGGCAGCGGGTGTCGTTCCGCAACGCGTCGGACCGGCCTCTGCGTGAGGTGTACCTACGGCTGTGGGGCAACGGCGAGGACAAGTGCGGCACGCCCGGTGCCCCCTCCCCCGTCACCGTGTCAAAGGTAGGTGGTGGCACACCAGGGCCTCTCGCCGTGGATTGCACGGCCCTGCACATCGCCCTGCCGAAGCCGCTCGCGCACGGCGAACGGACGTCCCTCGCCTTCGATGTCTCCATCACGGTGCCCGACCGCAATGCCCGCTTCGGCCGCGAGGACGCCTACCGCTTCCTCGGCAACGCGCTGCCGGTGCTTGCCGTGCACGACGCGAAGGGGTGGCACCTCGACCCGTACGTGGCCCTCGGTGAGAGCTTCTACGCGCTGACCGGCGATTTCCGGGTCCGTCTCGATCACCCCTCGGCCCTGCGAGTGCCCGCGAGTGGCCGCACCCGCACCTTCCCCGGCGGTCCCGGCCGTACGGTCACCCTCAGCGTCGCGGACCGGGTGCGGGACTTCGCGTGGGCCGCGGGCCCGTTCCGCACGGCGACGCAGACCACACCCGGGGGCGTGCGCGTGAAGTCGTACTGGGCGCCCGGCACATCCGCTGCGGGCGTGCGCTCGACCCGCACGGACGCCGCAGCCGCGGTCGACCGGTTCGGCCAGGAGTTCGGCCGCTATCCGTACGGCGAGATCGACCTCGTGATGACCAGCGGGTTCGGCGGCGGCATGGAATACCCCGGCCTCGTCCTCCTGGGCACGACCGACGAGGGCAGCGCCGTCGTCCACGAGGTGGCGCACCAGTGGTGGTACGGCATCGTCGGCAACGACGAGTACACCTCGCCGTGGCTGGACGAGAGCTTCGCCCAGTACGCCAACGCCCGCTTCCACGGCTGGGAGACCCGCGACTGCTGGTCGGACGACGACTGGCCCGACGACAGCACCGCACTGACCGCGTCGATGGCCTACTGGTCGCAGCACCGCGGCGAATACCATCTCGTCTACACGGCCGGGCCCTGCGCCCTGTCCGACCTGGAACGCACCCTCGGCGCCGACGTCATGGCACGGCTCCTGAAGCGGTACGTCCACGACCACTGGTACGGCGTCTCCACCACCGCCGACTTCAAGAAGGCCGCCCAGTCCATGACCGTCCAGGATCTCGGCCCCTTCTGGAAGACCCACCGCATCCGGTGACGGGGGCTCGACTGCCACTGCTCGCCCCCAGGTGAGACCAGGCTTCCCAACCGCCCTGCCTGAGCCACGGCGGATGAAAGCGATCGTGCATCTCGCTGCACACGGACGGGGCCCGCCCCGTGCTCCGAGGCGGGCCCTGGTTGTTCATCGGTACCTGTCGGGAGGATCGGCCACATGAGGATCCCTGGCGGAGGGCGGTACGCGAGGCCCGTCAATTCCGCGGCCTGGATCCGTTCGACTTGCGGCCGAGTGCCGCGTAGGGCCTACGGCCATGTGCTGCGTGCCCAACTCACCAGGTTCGTCAGCGCGGATCCGCCGGCGGCACAGTTCTGCATGGGCTCACCAGGGTTGTCCTCGCATCCGGAGTGGGTGCCAACGACGTCAGGTGACCCGTTGAACCATGCGAACACTGGCGCGCCGCTTTGGCCGTGGTAGGCATCGCCCCGATATTCCAGCTCGACGCCGGCACCGTCGTTGTCGTCGTCGATAATCGGGAAGTTCAGGTGCAGCCACGGCCGCTCAGCGTTGTCCTTGTCCCCGGGGTAGCCCGGCAGCGTGAAGACGCTTTGGTCTTCCCAGGCGCTGTTGTACGTCCGGCATCCGAAGTAGCCGAACGAGGTGCCGAGCGGAGCAGCCAGCCGCATGACCGCCATGTCGTCGCCTTGGGAGTGGTTGCTGTATCCCTGGGCGTTCGTTACCCACGAAGCCGCAGACGAGCCATAGAGCGAGCTCCCGTTGTAGTAGGCGGGGATGAACAGCGCCTTCCAGTTCGAGGAACCCCACGGCACCATGTGGCTGGCTGTCAGAATCGTCCGCGTACCGAGGAGCGCGGCCGTTCCTGAATTGTCCCAACCCGGACTGGATGCGTTTGTCCAGACGAAAAGCCGGCCGACGCAATTCCACGGATAGGAGTTGGGGTAGTACGACGACCGGTTGTCCGGCAGGATCACGCATTCGGGGCGCACCCGTGTTCCGTTGCGGCGTACCAGCCGGGTCGGATCGATTCGGGGCGCCAAGGCCGGCGTGACGGATACCGCGGTCCAGTCAGGAATGTACGACGAACTGTCGGTTCCCGCCTTGGCGTCGGCCGCCCGCATCTCAGCCAGGTCGGACTCGATTGCCTCCGGCGTCGTCGGCTCAACCTTCCGAACGACGACACCGAGGACGGTGTCGGGATCACTGACGCCCACGTGCCCGTCTGAGCCCGTGTCGAAGGCGCTGGTCGGGTCGTCCAGCGGGTCGCCGAGGCGGTCGAAGGTGAGATAGTTGTGCGGGGTTTTGAGGGCCTCGGGCGGGTCGCCGTTTTGTGGGCGCGAATTCTTGATGATGCTGTCCAGTTGATCGGGCTGATCGTCGGGCATGTCTCCCCTTCGAATGCGATCCGGGATGGTGCGGCACGGGCTCATCACACTGAGATGTGATGAGGGGTCATGACGCAGCTCTCATCGGCGTTGCGTGAAGCGTCAACGACCCGTGCTGCGCTACTGATCAGGCACTCCCGAGCCTGCCATCGGGCATGGTCCCTCGCGCGTCATCGGCGACTGAACGGGGGATGCCGGCGGGTCCTGGCCCTTCGTGTCCCTCCCGGAAGCAGCACCGTCCGTCGCACCCGAGAGGTCCATATTCAGGTCGCGTTCAGCAACGGACACTGGTTCAGAGAAGTCACAAGACCAAAGCTGATCGCACCGCTCCGGATGGTTCGGGGCATCAAGCACCCGGCTGCGCTCCGCTCCGCCGGACGGGCACGAAGGCCGTAGATCGTGATCTCGATGGTGAGGGGCGTCGAGGCGGCAGGTGTCCAGCGTGGATCATCTCGCCCGAGATCGCCCATGCCGTCGCGGGCGTCGGCTCCTTCTCCGTCTAGCCGAGTTCACCGCGACGGAGGGCGTCCCTTAGCTCGCTGAGCTTCGCGGTCGTTGCCGGGGTCCGCTCCTGTGCTTGTTCAGCGAGTCGGAGGGCATCGTCGATCTCGCTGAGCTTCCTGGAGGACAGGACGGCCGCCCGCTCTATCAGGTCGTCCCGGGACACGGTGGTCAGCCACGTGCACGGGGTGAAGCCCGGACGGGGGAACGCGAGCCGCAGCACGCCTTCGAGCGGCAGCCCTTCACCGGCGCCGACCGTCACTTCGATACCCAGACCGCTGATGTCGAGGCCCGCCGGAGCGACGACCTGCATCACCTGGAACCCGGACGCGTCGTCTCCTGACAGGAGTACGACCAACCTCCGCTCGTCGAACTGGACCCACCAGACTTCGCCACGTTGCACAAGCCCTCCGATACACAGGACGGCAGGCAGAAGCTGCGCGACCTGACCCGGTGTGGATACGGGTGCGGCCCCCGTTGATCATCGGCGTGTGAAGACAAACGATCATGCGGTGGCCGCAGAGCACAGCGTAGACCCTGCCTGCCGGCAGGAGGCGTTCGAGGGCCTGATGAGCCGGATGGCGGGACGCTTCACACGGGTCGAATCCCGACACCGGGCCCGGAAGTTGGTACTCGGCCTGTTGCCGGACCTGCCGCGCAAGAACTGCTGGACCATCGCCGAGTGGGCCGGGGACAGGACCCCGGACGACATGCAGCACCTGCTCGGGAGGGCGAAGTGGGATGCCGACCAGGTCCGCGACGAGGTGGGTGACTACGTGGTGGAGCATCAGCACGACGACGAGGCGGTGCTGCGGGCACGCCCCAGTGGACCGGGAACTCTATGTTCCGCGTTCCTGGACCTGCGATCCCGACCGCTGCCGGGCCGCCGCCCTCGGTGACAATAAGCCGGAGCCGGCCGCTCGCATGGTCACCCGATTCCTCGACGCCGGCCATCGGGCCGCCTGGGAGCCAACAGACGCGTCCCACGATGGACAACCGCGAACGACCACGGACGGTGGCGCCGCTCCCCCACTGGTGAGGCACGACTCTTCGACCACGCTGCCTGAGCCCTCAGTTAGCTCTGCCTTAACGGCGCCATAAGGATCTCCATCACCCGCCTCCAGCAGGCGATTCCACGGTTTCTTGGGGCTAGCTTGCTGATCGCCCCCACAGGGTCCGCCCCACGCATCGAGGCCGTTTCGAGGAGTTCCCCATGCCCGTACGCCGCCAGGTCGCCGCTGTCACCGCTGTCGGCATCGCCCCGCTCGCCCTGACCGCACTCGCCGCCGCGCCCGCGGCGGCACACGGCTCGATGGGCGACCCGGTCAGCCGGGTCGCCCAGTGTTACGCGGAGGGTCCGGAGAGCCCCGGGTCCGCCGCCTGCAAGGCGGCGGTCGCGGCGGGTGGCACCCAGGCGCTCTACGACTGGAACGGCATCCGGATCGGCGACGCGAACGGCCGGCATCAGGAGCTGATCCCGGACGGCAAGCTGTGCAGCGCCGGCAACGACGAGTTCAAAGGGCTCGACCTGGCGCGCGCCGACTGGCCCGCGACGGGCGTGAGCAGTGGCTCGTACACCTTCAAGTACCGCGTGACCGCCCCGCACAAGGGGACCTTCAAGGTCTACCTCACCAAGACCGGCTACGACCCGTCGCAGGAGCTCGCCTGGGCCGACCTGGACCTGGACCACCCGGTCGCGACGGTCACCGATCCGGTTGCGTCGGGCGGCTTCTACACCTTCTCCGGCACGCTCCCCGAGCGTGCCGGCAAGCAGCTTCTGTACGCCATCTGGCAGCGCTCGGACAGCCCGGAGGCGTTCTACTCCTGCTCCGACGTCAGCTTCGGCGGGAGCGGTGGAGGCAGCAACGGCGGCGGTACGGCGACCGGTTCCACCCCCGCCCCGCCCACCGGCACGCCCACCGCCTCCGCGTCCTCCGCGCCTGCACCCACCGCCTCCGCGCCCTCCGACGAGCAGATCGAGGCCGGTGCCGACAAGTCGACCGTCGAGCACCACGGGCACGGCGACTCCGACGCCAGTACGTCGGCGAAGCCCAGCGGGAAGCCCGGCGCGGCCAACCGGCCCGACGCCGCGGGCGCCTCGGAGAACCTCGCCGAGACCGGCGGCGACGGCAGCACACCGTACGTCGCGATCGGCGGGGCGGCCGCCCTGGCGGTCGGTGCCGCGGCGTTGTTCGCCTCGGTCCGGCGCCGCGCGACGAGCGGCCGCCGCGGCCGTTAGGACGGGGGCAGCACAGGAGGGGGTGTCCGGCGGCTCAGGCCGGACAGCCCCTCCGGGCGCCCTTCCCGGGCAATCGGCTAGGACAGGCAGTTGGTCGCGCTCGCGTGCGCCGGATCGAGGGCGTTCGCCACCTCGTGGTACGCGACGCGGTCGAGGAGCCCGATCGTCACGTGCTCGGAGAGATCGACCGCGCACAGGTCCTGGAGCAGGACGTTGTGGACGTCGGATCCGCTGAGGAACTGCGAGCGGTACGGCGTGACCACCTCGTCGTACTTGGTGGCGATGACCGTGTAGTGGACACCCGCGACGGTGTCGCCGCCGGCGTTGAGCTTGGTCAGGAACGCGGACCCGGCGACCTGGTCGGCGAGGCCCGGCGCGCCCGAGGACAGCGCGTCCGCGGCGCCCGGGAAGTAGGGCAGCAGGTTGGCCAGCCCGGAGAGGGTGGTGCCGTGGTTGTCGGGGGCGATGCCGACGAGGGTGTTCACCTTGGCGGCTCCGCCGAGGAACTTCAGGTAGTAGCGGGGCATCATCCCGCCCTGCGAGTGGCCCACGAGGTCGGCCTTCGCGGCGCCGGTCGCGGTCAGCACCCGGTCGACGAAGACCTGGAGCTGCCCGGCCGACTTGTCGATGGGACCGAGGCCGTTGAAGAACGGGACGTTCGGCAGCTGGCCGTAGTCGAGGGAGAAGACGCAGTAACCGCGGTTCTCCAGGTACGGCGCGAGAGCCAGCCAGTTGTCGACGGAGTTTCCGAGGGTGCCGTGCACGAGGACGACGGGGCGGGGGTGGGCCGCGGACGGCTTGCAGGAGTAGTCGTTCCAGCCGGTACTGGGAGCGGAGTCGGCTCGCGCGGTGGCGGCTGCGGGGACGGCGGTGACGGCGGCGGCCAGCAGTACGGCGGCCAGCGGTCCGAGAGCTCTCTTCCAGGGCAGCATCGTGTGATCTCCTTGCGGCTCAAGGGAGTTGCGACGGCGTACGCCCTGTGATCCGGATCACGAGGATGCTGTTCACTCGTCAAGTTACGAGTGAGTAGTGCAAGTGTGAAGTTACGCGTCAGTAAAAACTTCCAGTGTTAGTTACGTTCGAGTTGAACTCGTCCGAGAACACGGGCAAGCACCGACAAACCATCACCAGGCGGGCCTGATAGGACCATAGGGTGCGATGCGCAGCAACTGATCGCGCAACACGCGCACTTCACCCTCCCCGAGGAGCTCGACCCACGGACGGACCGCGTCGGCCGCCGCCGCCTCCGCGGCGCGCGTGCAGGCCCAGCCGAGGTCGGTGAGCACCAGCAGGCGGGCGCGCGCGTCATCGGGATGCGGCCGCCGTTCGACGTACCCCTTGCGCACCAGTTCGTCGACGAGCTGACTCGCGGCCTGCTTGGTGACGCCGAGGTGGGCGGCGAGGTCGGTCACCGTCGCCCCGGCAGGGGCGAGCCGGGTGAACGCGAAGCCGTGCGCGGGCCGCACTCCCTCGAATCCGCGGGCGACCACACCGTCGTTGATGCGCTGGGTCAGCTCGCCGGCGGCGGCGAGCAGGGCTGCGGACAGGGCCAGGGCCTCGGAATTCTGCACGGGAGCATTGAAACACCCTTGACACAGTGGTCAAGCAGCTTGACTATAGAGCGACATAGTCAAGCTGCTTGACTACTTTCCGAGGAGAAAACCTTGCCCATCGTCCATTCGTCCGAAGCCGTCACCCACGAGATCCACGGCGCCCGTTTCGTCTCGTACGCCACCCCTCTCAGCGGCAGCAAGGAGCTGTGCGCCTGGCGCGGCGAGATCCCGGCCGGAACGAAGGCCCCCCTGCACACCGTCAACCGTGAGGAGATCTTCCACCTGCTCGGCGGCGAGCTGCTGATCACGCTCGACGGCCGCACCGAGCGCATCATCGCGGGCGACACGGTGATCATCAACCCCGGCGCGACCTTCGGCGTCGAGAACCCGACCGGGGAGACCGCGATCTCCTGGGTCACCACGTCCATCGGCCTGGAGGCGGAGCTGGCCGACGGCACCCGGATCGTTCCGCCGTGGGCCAACTGATCCGGAGCCGCCGGCAGATCACGCGGCCAGCGTCCCCGGCACGATCACATGCGGGCCGAACTTCGCCCGCGCCCGGTCCGCGACCTCCTCGATTCTGCGGACCTTCTCGTCCACCGGGTCGAAGGTGAGCTGGTGGGAGGCCTGATCGGCGGGGCCCAGCCCCTCTGCGCGCAGGGCGATCGAGCGGACCCGGGCGCGCTGCAGGCCGAGTGCCTCGTACATGCGGTACGCCGTGGCGGTGAGCGCCGAGGAGTGGGCGGTCGGTTCCTTGAGGGTGCGGCTGCGGGTGGTCGCAGACCGGTCGGCGTAGCGCACGGTGAGGGTCAGGGTGCGGCAGACCTTCTCCAGGGCGCGCAGCCGGGTGCCCAGTTCCTCGGCGGCGGAGAGCAGCGCACGACGGTGCCGGTCCGGGTCCAACTCGTCGTGGTTGAAGGGGCGTTCGGTGGCGAGAGCGCGCGAGGTGGCGTTCGGTACGACGCGGCCGCGGTCGATGCCGGACGCCTTCTCGTGCAGTTCGCGGCCGGTGCGCGCGCCGGTGAGGCGTTGCAGGGTGGACAGAGGTGCGGCGGCGACCTTGCCGAGGGTGTCGAGGCCGTACTCGCACAGGGTGCGGGCGGTGGCGGAGCCTACTCCGGGCAGGGTGGCGACGGGCCGCTCGGCGAGGAACTCCGCGACGGCGCCCGGCTCTTCGGGCACCACGCAGGTCATGCCGGGGGCGGACGCACGCAGGGCCATCCGCGCGAGCATCGGTCCCGGCCCGGCGCCGATCACACAGTCGATGCCGTATCTGGCCAGCGCCCGCACCCGGATCAGCGAGGCGAACTCCACGGTCCCCCGCCCGAAGTACCGTTCGGCGCCCCGCAGGTCCACCAGTGCGCCATCGGGCGGCAGCGCCTCGACGACGGGCGTGAACTCCTCCAGGAGGCCGAGGAGTTGAGGCAGGACGGCCTCCCGCGTCGGAGGCAGTTGGAAACGTACGCAGAGGATGGTCATCCCGCACTCCCCGGACTCTGGTGCCACAGCTTCTTTCCGCCCGCGGGCCCTTCACCCGCGGGGCGCAGATCGGCCCAGGGGTGCATCACATACCCCGTGGACATACGGATCTGCCTGCTCTCCTTCGCCTCTGCCTGCTCCGGTTCCGGTACCGGCTCCGCGAGCCGCGCCGCCACCAGGTCGATGCCGCCCTCGGCGCGCAGTTCGACGAGTTCGGCGAGGTTCCAGGCGGCCGCGCCCACCACGCTGAGGCTGCGCGGGCCGCGGCGCTGGACGACACCGCGCACCAGCAGCAGCCAGGAGTGGAAGACGGTGTGGGCACAGGCGTCGTGCGAGTCGTCGAAGAAGGCGAGGTCGACCAGGCCGGTGCCGTCGTCCAGCGTGCTGAAGATGACCCGCTTGCCGGAGCGGATCGGCGGGGTCTGGGTGGCCGCCTTGGCGCCCGCGACAAGGACCGTCTCGCCGTGCCGCGCCGCGCGCAGCCGACGGGCCGTCACCACGCCCAACTCGTCCAGGAACTCCCGGTGGTCGTCCATCAGGTTGCGCGAGGCGTCCATGGAGAGCACGCCCAGCTCGGCGCTGAGTTTCTCCGCCGAGGAGAGGTCGGGCAGCCCGGCCGAGGCGGTCTTCCGGCCGCCGGACAGCGGGAGTTGGCCCCCGCGAGCGCCGCGCGCACCCCGGTGCAGTTCGGTCAGGTGCAGTTGCAGGTCACGGCGGTTGGCGCCGAACGCGTCCAGTGCGCCGACCTGGGCGAGCCGCTGCGCGAGCGGCCGGCTCGGCCGGGCCCGCTCCCAGAAGTCGAGCAGCGAGGCGTACGGCTGCCCGTCCGCGATCCGCGCCGCCTCGGCCTCGCTGATGCCGTGCACGTCGGAGAGCGCCAGCCGCACGCCCCATCGGCCAGGAGCATCAACCGATTCAGACACCAGTTCGATACGGTGGGCGACCGCCGACCGGTTCACGTCCAACGGCAGCACCGGCACCCCGCGCCGCCGCGCGTCCGCCAGCAGCAGCCGCTTCGGGTACATCCCGGGGTCGTGCGTGAGCAACCCCGCGTAGAACGCGGCCGGGTGATGGGCCTTCAGCCACGCCGACTGGTAGGTCGGTACGGCGAAGGCGACCGCGTGCGCCTTGCAGAAGCCGTACGACCCGAAGGCCTCGACGATCTCCCAGGTGCGCGCGATGGTCTCCGCGTCGTACCCGCGCACGGCCGCGTTCTGCGCGAACCAGAAGCGGATCCGCCCCTGCGACTCCGGGTCGGACAGCCCGCGTCGCGCACGGTCCGCCTCGCCGCGCCCGCAGCCGGTCATGATGTCGATGATGTCGATGATCTGCTCGTGGAAGACGACGACTCCGTACGTCTCCTTCAGCGGCTTCTCCAGGTCCGGGTGCGGGTAGCGCACGGGCGCCCGGCCGTGCCGTGCCTCGATGAACGGCCGCACCATGTCGGCGGCGACCGGGCCCGGCCGGAAGAGCGAGATGTCGACGACGAGGTCGTGGAAGGTAGCGGGCTGAAGGCGCCCGACCAGGTCCCGCTGGCCCGGCGACTCGATCTGGAAGCAGCCCAACGTCTCGGTGGACCGGATGAGCCGGTACGTCGCCGGGTCGCCCGGCGGCACCGCGTCCAGGTCCGGGGAGACCCCCGTAGCCCGCTCCACCTCGGCCACCGCGTGCGCCATCGCGGACTGCATCCGCACGCCGAGCACATCCAGCTTGAGCAGCCCGAGGTCCTCTACGTCCTCCTTGTCGAACTGCGCCATGGGAAACCCCTCGCCGCTGGTCGGCATCACCGGCGTACGGGCGAGGAGAGAAGCGTCGGAGAGGAGGACCCCGCACGGGTGCATGGCGACGCCGCGCGGGAGGGCGTCGAGTGCCTCGACCAGCTCCCACAGCCGTCCGTACTTCTCCTTCTCCCCTGCGAGAGCCCGGAGTTCGGGCAGTTCGTCCATCGCCGCGCGGGCGTCGCGGGCCCGGATGTGCGGGAAGGACTTGGCGATCCGGTCGATGTCGGCCGGGTCCAGGGAGAGGGCGGCGCCCACGTCACGGATCGCGTGGCGGACACGGTACGTCTCGGGCATCGCGACGGTCGCGACCCGTTCGGTGCCGAACCGGCCGATGATCGCGCGGTACACCTCCAGGCGGCGCGCGGACTCCACGTCGATGTCGATGTCGGGCAGCACGGAGCGACGCTCGGACAGGAAGCGCTCCATCAGCAGCCCGTGCTCGACGGGGTCGGCGTGCGCGATGCCGAGGAGGTGGTTGACGAGGGAACCCGCGCCGGAACCGCGTGCGGCGACCCGGATGCCCATCTTCCGTACGTCGTCCACGACCTGAGCGACCGTCAGGAAGTAGGAGGCGAAGTCGTGGTGGGCGATGATGTCCAGTTCGCGGTGCATCCGCTCCCAGTACGCACGCCGGCCGGTGTAGCCGCGCAGCACCATGCCCGCCGCGGCCCGGGAGGCCAGGGCGCGCTGGGCGGTGCGCCGGCCGGCGCCGACGAGGTGCGGTTCGGGGAAGTGGACGGTGCCGATGCCGAGGTCGTCCTCGGGGTCGACGAGGCACTCGGCGGCCGTGGCCTCGGTCTGTTCGAGCAGACGGTGGGCGGTGTCGCGGCGGTAGCCCGCGGCCTCGACGATCCGTTCGGCGGCGCCCAACATGGCGGTCGCGTCCTTGAGCCATGCCTCGCCGGAGTCCAGCTCGCGGCGGGGGTCGACGGGAACGAGGCGACGGGCGGCGTCCAGGACGTCGGCGACCGGGCCCATGCCGGGGTCGGCGTACCGGACGGCGTTGCCGAGCACGGGCCGCACCCGCTGCTCGGCGGCGAAGCCGACGGTGCGGGCGGCGAGCCGCAGCGAACCGGGACCGGTGCCCGTGCGCCCGTGCCAGACGGCTTCGAGGCGCAGGGCGTCGCCGTAGATCTCCCGCCAGGGTGCGAGCAGCCTCGCGGCCCGGTCGGGGCGGCCCGCGGCGAGGGCGCGGCCGACATCGGAGGAGGGGCCGAGCAGCACGGTCAGGCCTTCGGCGTGGTTGTCCGGCCAGGGCAGCAGCGGTGGGCCCTCGCCCTCGCCGGCATGCGCCGCCGTAACGATTCTGCAGAGGTCGGCCCAGCCGGCCGCGCCGTCCCGGGCAAGGAAGGTCACGCGGGGCGTGGACTCATCGACGAAGGCGCCGCCACGGACCGGGGTGCGCCGCTTCTGCCCCTCGGCGGGCACCCCGCGCTCCCCGCGCCCGGATTCCTGCACCGCGAGCTCCGCCCCGAACAGCGGACGGATGCCCGCCTTCGCGCAGGCCTTGGCGAACCGGACCGTGCCCGCGAGGGTGTCCCGGTCGGTGAGTGCGAGGGCGTCCATGCCCTGCCCGGAGGCGCGCTCGGCGAGGCGCTCCGGGTGCGAGGCGCCGTATCGCAGGGAGAACCCGGAGGCGGTGTGCAGATGCGTGAAACCCGGCACACGCACCTCCAGTCCCAGGGGCTCACCGGCGAGCCCCGCCGAGTCTTCGAACATTCGTTCCCAACATTCCCACCCCCACCATAGACCAATTTTCGAACTGTTGTACGACATCCATTCGGACCCGTCCCACCTGCACGAACACCACCCGGACCGGACCGTGGGGTCATGACGCAGACAGCCGACGCCGACACCCCGCGCACGTCCTTCCTCGCCGAGGTGAAGGGGGCGGTCACCCCGCGGGCCACCCTGCTCGTCATCGGTGCGATCGCCCTGCAGCTGCTCTTCATCGCCTCCTACGTGGGCGCCCTGCACCACCCGAAGCTCAAGGACGTGCCCTTCGGAGTCGTCGCGCCTCAGGTGGCCGCCGAGCAGGCCGTGACCCGGCTGAAGCAGATCCCGGGCAAGCCGCTGGACCCGCGGGCGGTCACCGACGCCGCCACGGCGCGGAAGCAGATCATGAACCGTGACATCGACGGCGCCCTGGTGATCAACCCGGCGGGCACCACCGACACGCTCCTGGTCGCCTCCGGTGGCGGCAGCGCCCTCGCCCATGCCCTGGACACGCTCATGACCACGCTGGAGAAGACCGAACGGCGCACGGTGCGGACCATCGACGTGGCCCCGGCCTCCTCCCAGGACTTCGACGGACTCTCGTCCTTCTACCTGGTCGTGGGCTGGTGCGTGGGCGGCTACCTCTCCGCCTCGATCCTGGCGATCAGCAGCGGCGCCAGGCCCGCCAACCCGCTCCGCGCGGTGATCCGGCTGGTGGTGATGGCGCTCATCGCGGTCATCGGCGGAATCGGCGGCGCGGTCATCGTCGGGCCGATCCTCGACGCCCTGCCCGGCAGCGTCTGCGCCCTCTGGGGCCTGGGCGCCCTGGTCATCTTCGCCGTCGGCGCGGCCACCCTCGCCCTGCAGGGCGTCTTCGGGATCGTCGGCATCGGCCTGGCCATCCTGCTGATCGTCATCGCGGGCAACCCGAGCGCGGGCGGCGCCTTCCCGCTGCCGATGCTGCCGCCGTTCTGGCGGGCGATCGGCCCGGCCCTGCCGCCGGGCGCGGGCACCTGGACGGCTCGCTCGATCGCGTACTTCAAGGGCAACGACGTCACCGCCTCGCTGCTGGTCCTCTCCGCATGGGCGGTCGCCGGAACCGGCATCACGCTGGCGGCGGCCTCGCTGCGCAGAAGGCGCGAGACCGTCTGAGGCCGGCGTTCGTCGCCGGAAAGAATCCCGCCCCCGCAGCCTGCGCGGGGGCGGGACCGGAGCACCGCGGCCCGGGGAATTCCCGGGAGCCGGTGCTCTGCCGGGTCGGTGAGTCCGTCAGCCGATCTGGGCGCCGAAGGCCGAGAGCGCCTCGGTGACCGGCTGGAAGAAGGTCTCGCCGCCCGCGGTGCAGTCGCCACTGCCACCGGAGGTGAGGCCGATCGCGGTGTCACCGGCGAAGAGCGAGCCGCCGCTGTCGCCCGGCTCGGCGCAGACGTCGGTCTGGATGAGCCCGTTGACGACGTCGCCGTTGCCGTAGTTCACGGTGGCGTCCAGGCCCTTGACCGTGCCGTCGTGCACCTGGGTCGTGGAGCCGCTGCGGGTCACCTTCATGCCGACGGTGGCGTCGCCCGCCTTGGTGATCGCCTGGCTGGAGCCGTTGTAGAGGTCGACCTCGCTCGGGTGGGCGGTGTCGGAGGTGTACTTGACCAGGCCGAAGTCGTTGTCCGGGAAGCTGGACTGCTCGTTCGTGCCGATCTGGTTGCCGCTGGAGTCCGACCAGGTGGAGATCGCCTCGGTGCAGTGCCCGGCGGTGATGAAGTACGGCTGGCCGCCCTTGACCACGTTGAAGCCGAGCGAGCAGCGCCCGCCGGAGCCGCTGATGGCGTCACCGCCCGCGATGAAGGGCTTGAACTCCCCCTTCGTGCGCTGGAGTTCGGTGGTGGCGCCGAGGCCGTCGACGACCTTGGTGAGCTTGGCCCACTCGGCCGCGGAGACGGTGCGGTCCGCGGTGACGACGACCTTGTTGGTCTCCGGGTCGGTCGCCCACGAGGTGCCGGGGATGGTCGCGTCCTGCCGGAGCGTCGCACGGGTGCTCTTCAGCTCGGCCAGGGAGTTCTCGACGACTCTGGCCTTGGCGCCGGCCGCCTCGACGGCGCTCGCCGCGTCCTCGTCGAGCACGTTCACGACGAGATGCTTCGCCTTCGCGTCGTAATACGTTCCCGCCGCGTCGGCGCCGAGGTCCTTGCCGAGGGTCGAGGCGAGCTTTCCGGCCGCCGCGATCGAGAGCGTCTCGGGCGCCGAACTCTTCGGCGCCTCACTGGCGTTCGCAGTCTGGAAGGTGACGCCCGCGGCGACCAGTGCGGCGATGCCCGCACCTACCGCGACTGCACGGCGCTTGGGTATACGTCGGTGCTTCAACTTACGTCCTCCTGTGGGGGGCGGCCCGGGAGGTTGTGGGGACCCCCAGGACCGGAAGGCGTACGGGCATGAAGGCGGCACACAAAAAAAGCCGCGTTCATGCCAACGGTTCGGCGCCCACTATTCCGAGGCGCACAGGGGGCACACAAGGTCGACTTCAGGACGAGCATGCGACCACGGGCGTACGCCCCCCGCGCGGGCCCTACCGGGTGGTCACCCCCGGTGGGTTCGCACTGCAAACGCCCGGGAGCACTTACGCACCGCGCCGCCCGCGAGGTCTAGTCCTGTCCGAATTTCGATGCATCGGGGTCCGAATCCAACCGCGGTGCACGCGGCGGCAGTTGCTCCTGCACCGATTGCTCGGCCTCCCGCGTCGGTTCCTGAGCCTCCGGCACCGCCCGCAGGGGGCCCTGTCCCGGTTGCTGCGCCGACTGCTGAGGGCCGGACTGCGGCGCGGCCTGCTGGGCCCGCTCCAGGAAGCGCAGCAGCTCCACCGGGAAGGGCAGGACGAGGGTGGAGTTCTTCTCGGCTGCGACCGCCACCACCGTCTGCAGCAGCCGCAGTTGC